>JBMNPD010000016.1:0-19308 GCA_050943415.1 Candidatus Dojkabacteria bacterium | reverse complement strand
ATCATCTCTGGTTCTTACTGTTCTGAAAAATAGCCTCTATGTGTTAAAGAAGAAAGAGGGTCATCATCCTAACGGTTAACACCCTCCGAGAGCATCATAGCAAATCTCTGAGAAAAACCATAATTTTGCATAATCTAAAAATTTGACCGATTGTTTATTCTTAAGTATAATGTAGCCGACTTAATGTCAAGAAGACGATGGCTTAAGAGGACTCTAAATAGAGCCCTCTTTTGCATTATATAGATCTATCTTGGTCTTTAAGCACCTATTTCTCTTCTCCAACAAATAAAGTTTTTAATATTTTTAATATCGTAAACATATGCTTTTGAGTGAGAAAGTTCGTGAGAAATCATTCCTCTAGTTGAAAATATTACTACTTTCTTTTTATCATTCTTTAAAGCATTAACAGTATCAACAAAATCACTATCCCCACTCCAAACCACAAATGTTTTAATACTACTATCATCACGAGAATCTATTCTTATGTCACTTGCCATTTCTACATCAAAATTACACTTATGTATGGTTAGTGTCTTTGTGCCAACATCATTTAATTTTTTTATTTCGTTGTTTATTACCTCTATACTCTTAACAGGAAGCTGTTTAACTAATGGTTTAAGCATTATGCGATTAATAATAGTCGTATCTTCGAGCTTGTAAGGTGTTAAATTTATGTCAATATTAATCTCTTTGACTGGTTTCTTTCTAACTTCTAAACCCCACGATTCCCAATCTTTTAATTCCTGCTTTGCAGTCTTATCTTCCTCAAAATATCCTTGATAGATTTTCACAGAATTGATTTGATCAAAAGAAGATAAAAATTGGTTTAGTCTTTTAACATCAATATGCCAATCAAGTCTTTCTTGCCAATGAATAACATTAGCCCAATCAATATATACGTTTGTTTTCCCTTTAAATACTTTCTTATCCAAAAATTTAACCTGAGAACTTTTATTCGCATAAAGCTCTTTTAATCTTTCTGTTTTTGGTTGAAACATAATATTCTTAACTCAATTTATATCAATATATCATCAACTAATCCTTTATTTTACTGGTATACACATATAAAACATCCCCATTACTCAATACATATTTACCACTACACTTCATATTTTGAATCTTGTAAATATAGCTGTAAACATACCCTCCATCTTTAATATACTTTTCCAATTTCTTTTTTAAAATATTCATACTTTCGGTATTTAAATAACAGTAAATTTTAGTAGAATCAGAGAGATTAACAGAAAATATATCCTCTAATTCAAAAGAAATATCATTTGTTCTTGGAAACTTCAAAATCCTCTTTGTTCTAGAAATTAATATAGATATGGGGGAAATATCATATCCGATACACCTACACTTAGCCTCCTCGTATGCTCTAAGAACCATCCTACCATCTCCACTACCTAAGTCGTAAAACACATCACTCTTTTGCAGATCCATAATCTCTAAAATTTCATTTAATATCTTCTCAGAAGTACCAATAACTGGAACTAGAAACACATTCACAAGTACAGTTATGATAAACAGCGTAAGGAAAGATATAAATATGAGTATTACAGCTAAAGAAATTCCGTTCAACATTATGATATGATCTTAAAGTAAAATGTTAGTATATCTATATAATAGATTGAATCTTACTAATTAACAAGGAGAAGAATCTAGAAAAAATATTAAAGATTACTACAAACTATGTTTTAAATTTAGAAAACATTAAATATGACCAAAGGTAAACTATATGTTGTAGCTACTCCCATAGGTAATTTAGAAGATATTACATTTCGTGCAATATCAACACTTAAAGATGTTGCATTTGTTCTTGCAGAAGATACTAGAGAATCTAAGAAACTGTTTGATAGATACGATATTAAAACTCAACTTATCTCATATCGTGATCAGAACCATCTAGCCATGATGGACAAGATTAAAGAGAAGTTAGATATGGGATTAGATCTTGCTTTAATATCAGATGCAGGAACTCCTCTTATCTCTGATCCGGGTTACAAACTTGTAAATACATTAAGAGAGTTGGAGTATGAGGTTATATCAATACCAGGTGCATCTGCTCTCATAGCTGCACTCTCCATATCAGGTTTACCTACAGACAAATTTTTGTTTCTAGGATTTCTCCCTAAGAGTAATGAACGAAGAAAGAAGTTAGTAGAGAAGTATATAGATGATGATGTTACATTAGTAATATATGAATCTCCGAAAAGGTTAATGAAGTTACTAGATTTAATGGAAGAGATATTTAGTAAGGAATGTAATTGTTTTTTGGCAAAAGACATCTCTAAATTAAGAGAAGAGAGCATATATGGAAGTATTGAAGATGTTGTGTCACTCTTACGAGAGAGAGACTTTGAAAACTCACCACACGGAGAGTATGTAGCTATATTTAGTAACAAATAGTGTTAATATTAAAGAAAAAGTAATGAGTAATTCTCATCTGTTGTTTTTTCTAACTCTTCGTATGGTATTCCTTTAATCTCTGAAGCTGTTTCCATAATTTCTTTAACATCATACGGTTGTGCAAACTTCTCTTTGATGTGGTTGTTCTTTCTAACAGATTGTGGAGGTAGAAATGGACCATCTGTTTCAAAAAGTATTCTTTCTAGCGGTGTTTGTTTCAGTATCTCTCTTACACTCTCTCCACTCTTGTATGTAATTATTCCATTGAAACCTATATGAAAGCCCAAATCTAATATCTGCTGTACAAACTTAATATCTCCTGTATAGCTATGGAAAGAACCTTGAAGTATTCCATTACCCTCTTCTGCTACTAATCGTATTGTATCTTCTACACACTCTGTAGAGCCAAATACATCTCTAGCATGAATACTAAGAGGTAGCTTAAATTCTTTAGCTAATTGTAAATGCTTTCTGAACGATAGCTTCTGTATCTCTTTCAATTGTTCAATTGTATCTTCTGAGTAAGATACATTGGTACTGAATTGATAATAATCTAAACCACATTCCCCTACTGCACATATATCTTTAGTATGTTTTCTAAAATACTTCTCAAAAGCATTTATCTGGTTCTGTCCTACTAAAAAAATATCACAATCTTCATTCTCCTCTTTTCCACTATTGATACTCTTTCCAACAGTGATCTCTTCAAATATGGTTGGGTGAATACCAACGGATGCTTGTACCACATTTGGAAATATCTTTGTTAGTTTAATATTGTTGTCAAAATCTTCAACTTCCGTTGCTTGTGAGAGAATGTATTTGCCATTATTCTGCAGAAACCTCTCAACAATCTCCTTAATATTTGAGATTAACGGCTCTCTTGTTAAATGAATATGTGAGTCATGCATAGAAAAGATTGTATCACAAACTACCTTTATTTGTGGTAAAATTGGTATATATGGCAAGACAGAAAAACAGAAACTGGTTGCTTTTAATTACAGCCTTTCTTTTTGTTACATCTCTTTTTGTTTTGTATGTTTCAATATCTAAGGAATTTACAAAAGACACTTGTTCTTTTAATGATGTGAATTACAAAGAAGGTGATATTGTAGATGGATATAAACAATTTTCTAATTGTAGATGTTTGGGTGATGAAGGTATTGTTTGTGATGAAGAAAAAAGAGATTTGTCGTATGAACAGTTTGATACTGAGAATTTGGAATTTACATATGGTTTTGTAAGAATGTTAGAGAATGGTGTAGATAGTTCTAAAGTTACTCTTGGTGATGTTAATCATCACACAGATAGTATCTATGTATATTTTGAAAGGGAAGCATACTGTACACCTGATGAGCTTGCTCCTGTACAAACAGGCTTTTATGAATTGAAAAGTAACTCTCTTGTATTAACAACACTAACAAATCGTGACTCTTCTGTGTATAGTGAGCCTTGTGTTATTAGTAATATCTTTACCATATCGAATATTTCCATTCCAAAATCAGATTCTTTCTCCATTATGTACAGAAGTGAAGAGGGTAAACTGTTTGATTTAAATGCCTGTTACTACAACAATACACTCTACGGTATTGGAGATGTATTTGAATCGACAGACAAGAAACAGATATGTACTTGTGAAGATTTTGCTGTTAAATGTAATTAAAGTACTACTCCAACATATATTCCAATAATGCTTGTAAAGAGAGCAAAGAGCCAGAATCTCATAACTACTTTGTATTGAGGCCAACCATTTGCTTGGAAATGGTGATGGATTGGAGCAATCTTAAATACTCTTTTGTGAAAGAATTTCATACTAATGATTTGTATCATACTCGAAAGCATTATTAACCAAGTAATGGAACTCATGAAAAGGTAAGGAAGTATATTGTTCGTCGCTAATGCAATGAAATACATAGCAAACCCAAGGGGCATTGCACCAGGTCCTCCGTTCCAGAATCTTGCAGGAGGAATATTGAAATACAAATCTATTAATTCAGCACCAAGCATAATGCCTAGTATTGGAAGAAATTCATATTTACCTTGTACTAAAAGTAATGTACTCATAGCTATTGTAATTATTATGAATATTCCTATCATCAAGCCATCTGCACCATCTGTAAGTTCTGCAGAATATATTGCAAACTGCCCTACTACACCAGATATGATGGCAATTATTGGTGTGAAGTTTACCGCTATTGATTCAGTTATATTTAAAGATGAGATATACCCAGTCTTGCGTAAAAGGAACATAACTCCAATATTCATTAACATTGCAAAAAGAAGCTTGAAAAGTCTCCACTCAAAAGTCTCTTGTAAAACCCTCATTTTCTCATTCTTTTTAAAACCGTTGGTAAATATTACAACATCTATGAATCCCCAGAATCCAAACAAACTAAAACCGATTAGAAAAACTTTGCTAATCTCTGTTAATGGAAGTAAAAGTAATGTTAATATCGGAACTATTATCCAAATTAGAACACCTCCCATGTTTGGAGTTCCATTTGTAGTAGTAGTTTTCATTATCTTCATAAAGAGAGAATTATCTCCATCTCCTCCACCGATCTTTGATTTTTTAATGCCACTAACCTGACCGAATTTATACAGCATATTAATCATAATTGGAGCAAAAAGTGCAGATGCTAGAGATGATATGAAAAGGACTTCTAATGTTTTCTTGAGTATTTCTGTCATGTTAATATGTTTTAAATTTATGTTTAATTATCTCAGTTTTTCTTTGATATTTCCAGATTATCAGCAATTTCAAGAAAAATGTCTTTCCATATTGGTACTGTTGTTAATGTTGCAAAGTTTGCTATCTGAGGCTCTTCTAGCTTGACTAACATAATCATTTTTGGATCTTCTGCAGGTGCAAATCCTACTACAGTATCATTTGTTCCCTTACTTTTGTAACCTCCTTTTTCTGTATCTAGCACCTGTGCCGTTCCTGTCTTAGCAGCTATATTATATTCTTTTAAACCTTTTGCTAATCCTCCAAGGGAATTTCTTTGTACTGCTAGAACCAAAGCATCTTTAATATCATTTGCGCTTTCTTTTGATATTGGAGTTGAGAGAACTTTAGGTTCTATCTTTATTGTTTCTTTCTCATCTGAAATTTCTGAGATAATATACGGTCTCATTCGTTCACCATTGTTTGCAAAAGTACTTAATGCTGAGATTACTTGTAGAGGTGTTGCTGAAATACTCTGTCCATATGATGAAGTTATGATATCTAACCTAGTCCAGTAATCAAATGGCTTCATATAGCTGGTTGCTTCATCCTGTAAACCTATACCTATGAATTCACCAATACCAAAGTCTTTTAGATATGAGTAGTATTCTAAAGAATTAACTTTCAAAGCTACTTGAGCAGTACATGGGTTGTTGGAGTTTTTGAAAATATCTGCAATATCCATGAGTCCTGCAGGTTTACGATTCCATGTATATACTTTCTGACCTTTCAAATCAGCATACCCTGTTACTTTAAACAAATCTAAGTAGCCAGTACTATCGTTGCATTGAAAATTTTTATCTATTGCACCTGTCTCTATTCCTATGGATACAGTTATTGGTTTATGTACAGAACCGTATTCATAAACATCAGATACCGCTCTGTTCTTTAATATCCATGATTCAGATACTCTCCAATATTCAGAAGGATTGTATGTTGGGTAGTTTGCCATTGCAATAATTGCTCCTGTCTTAGGATTCATAATTATTGCACTACCACTTTTTGCTCGTGCATGTTTTACTCCATCTTCCAAAATTCTCTCTACTTTTGTTTGAATATTGGGAACAATGGTTAGTTTAAAGTCTTTACCACTTCTAGGAAGTACAGGTTCGTATTCTGATGTTAATATTACATTACCAGAGGAATCTTTCTCTTCGTATGAATATCCTGCTTTACCAGTAATATCTCTGAAGTAGTAACCCTGTATTCCGTACTGTCCTATCTGTTCTCCGTTGCTATCTTTTCCTAAGAATCCTAGAACATGTGAGGCTAGAGAACCGTTAGGATATGTTCTTTGCTCCTCTCTTTCGAAGTACAAACCGAATCCTTCTTTTCCAGCTCCAAATATATTTGCTTCTTGAAGAGCCTTCTTCTTTTCTGTCGAAACACCTTTTGCTAATGGAGCGTAGACAAAGTCGTCAGTTAACTTCGAATTTACCTCTTCTAATTCTAAATTCAATATACCGGAAACCTCAGCTACAAATTTTTCTTTGTTACTAAAGAAAAGTTCTCTCTCTTGTTTATCCATACTTAAAGTTGCGTATATGTTCCAAACAGGAAGATCTATTGCAAGAGTAGTACCATCAATTGCCTCTATTTTCCCTCTCTGAGCTATTTCTTTTTCACTGGTAGAATATTGATTTTTTGAAAGATTACGAAATTTTTCAGCATAAAGTACTTGCCATCTGAAAGCTTGTATTACGACAATTATTCCCAAAAACGATATGAGCAAAGCTAAAATAGTTATGCTAGAAAGTTTTGACAAAGAAAATGATTTAGACTTCCTCTTGGATGATATGTTTCTTTTGTGCAGATGATTAAGTTTTGTCATTACTATCTGTTAGCTACTAGTGGATCGTTCTCCAAGTATACAATAGTTTTAGATCCAGCTGTTAGAGAAAGAGATTTGTCTGCTAATTTTTGTATTACTGTTATTGAATTTGCTTTAGCTATTTCCTCTTCCATACCTCTATTTTCTTCTACCAAGTAGTTCTTTTCTCTATTGAGATTTTGAAGATTTGTACCTAAAGGTGCAAGAATAGAGTTAATGATTAGTTGAGAGAATATGAACAATGTTAATGCTAGAGCAAAAACACATGCTGGTATATTTTTAGGTTTTGAGGCAGTTATTTTCATTTTATTATTTTTTAATTAAGGTTCTTAACTTGGCAGAAGCGGCTCTAGGATTTTGTTTAATTTCCTCATCGGTTGGGGCTATATGATTCTTATTTAACAAAATACCCTCACCGCTTCTCTGTTTTTCTATATAAAATTGTTTAATTATTCGATCTTCTAATGAATGGAATGAAATGATTGAGATTCTTCCATTCTTTGACAAGATCTCAAAAGAGTTTTCTAATGCTTCCTTTAGACTTTCTAATTCATCGTTTACCACGATTCGCAGAGCCTGAAAGACTCTGCGAGAAGGGTTCTTAATGTTAGACTTACCTGCCGGCACTACTTTGTAGATAACTCTTGTGAGATCTCCTACAGTATTGATATTAGAGATTTCTTTCTTAATTTCTTTTGCTATTTTGCTTGAATATCTTTCCTCTCCATACTTTCTGAATATGTATGTTAGTTCTTGCTCTGAGAGTGCATTAAGTAAATCTTTTGCTGTAACACCTAAGTTAGTATCCATTCTCATATCGAGAGGTTCATCTTGTTCTAGATAGCTGAATCCTCTGTTATGTGATGATTCTAGTTGTCTAGATGACAAGCCTATGTCTAATAGTATTCCGTCTACTTCTCTACCAATATCCTTTGCTAACTTGTTCAAATTTTTAAAGTTTGAATGTACTATCTTCCAGTTATCCTTTAGATTCTCTTTGTAATACTCTTTGACAAAATCGATAGCGTGTTGATCTTGATCTATACTAAGAAGTAAACCTTTTGAAGAAAGTTTTTCTAGTATAGCTAAGCTATGTCCTCCATCACCTAGTGTTCCGTCTATATAGAAACCATCTGGTTTGATGTTTAGTGAATCAATAGCTTCATTGAGTAGTACTGGTACATGAATCTTACGCATTGTTATTCTGGCTACTCATCTTATTTATCTCTTGAGCTATTTCATCTCCATGCTTCTGTAAATACTTCAATCTTTCTTCCCATTTTTCTAAATCCCATATCTCTATCCAGTTAATTAATCCTAGGAATATTATGTCGGTTTTGAGTTGAGCATGTTCATAGAGTGGTGTTGGAATTACAAATCTTCCTTGTGTATCCATCTCTATTTCTTTTGCTCCTCCTACTAGGAATCTACTTGTATCTCTAATATCTTTGTTTGTGAAAGAGCCATTTATTACATCTTTCGCTATGTTTTTCCAGAGTTTTTTGTTTACCAGTATTAGTGCTTGTTCGTAACCTCTGGTTAGAATGAGATCATCTCCTATCTCATCTCTAAATTTTGTTGGAAGTGAGACTCTTTTCTTCTCTGCTATTTTGCTTTTGTATTCTCCTATTAGCATGTTTTTAATATATCATCTTCTTCCACTTTTTTCCACTTCCTGCCACTAATCTACCATTAGGATTTAAAAGCGTCAAGAGAAAAGAGTTATAGGCTCGGTTATATTTCTCTAGGCTTTTGAACTTTCTGTTGCTTTTAGCAGAAAAAATATTTTTTAACTTTTGTAAGAAAATTATATTAATATTTGTTTTGACTGATAATAAAAATAGGGATGATATGAATGTTGAGATTTATTGACACCGTTTGAGATGATTGTTAAGCTATTTTCATGACACACTTAAATTACAATTTAATTAGATGTGTTATTAAAGATATAGTCATATCTTTCTTATTCCTATTATTATTATGTACAAGTAAGGTTTTTGCAGAGGCAAATATTATTGTAGATCCGAATTTCTCTTCTGGGACATATGTAGGAGCTGATAAAATAGCTGTACAATCAGATGGAAAAATTTTAACTACAGAGTATAGATATCAAGATACTGTAGCTATTTATGATATGATACGTCGCTATCCTGATGGAAAACTAGATTCTACTTTTAAAAGTGGAAGTGGTTTTAACTATTTCGTAGATATTATATTGCCTCAAGAGGATGGAACAATATATGTAGGAGGAGGTTTTACAAAGTATGATGGAGTTCTTGTTAGTAGACTTGTTCGATTGAATGCGGATGGTAGTATAGACGAATCATTTAGCACAGGAGCAGGGATAACAGCTATTTCTGCTACGGCTAGGATATATGCTATTGATATTCAACCTGATGGTAAAGTTGTCGTAGGGGGACAGTTTTCTACTTATGATGGTACTCCAGCTTATGGAATTGTGCGCTTGAATCAAGATGGTAGTATAGATAATACTTTTAGCGCTGGTTCAGGAACTATGGGGGAGATAAGAACGATTAAAGTAAAATCTAATGGTAAAATTTTAGCTGGAGGAAATTTTATTACATTTAACGATATTAACTCACCCAGATTAGTACAACTAAATACTGATGGTAGTATAGATTCTGATTTTAATATAGGAAGTGGATTTTCTAATGTAGTTCGAGACATAGTACTTCAATCAGATGGGAAAATTTTAGTAGGAGGAGAGTATACTTATTTTAATGGAACGGCAAATAGAATTATACGTTTGAATGAAGATGGTAGTATTGATGATTCTTTTAACACCGGTACAGGGTTTAATAATATTGTATATTCAATAGTAATACAATCTGATGATAAAATTTTAGTAGGTGGTTTATTTTCTAAATATAATGAAAATATAGCGAATAATATTCTGCGTTTAAATGAAGATGGTAGTATTGATTCTAGTTTTACCACTCCTTCTAAAGCTATAGGGACATTAACAAGAATTGTTTCCAGAAATGATGGAAATATTTGGTTGGCTGGGAATTTACTGAGTAATAATGGGATAATGAAACTTCATAGTGATGGTAGTGTGGATACAAATTTTTCTCCAGGAAGAGGTTTTAACAAATTTATTAGGGCTATAGAGACACAATCCAACGGTAAAATATTGGTTGGTGGAGATTTTACTAAATTTGATGATACTGCTTATTATAGAATAGTTCGTTTAAATAGTGATGGTAGTATTGATAATTCTTTTAATATCGGTACAGGGTTTAATAATAGTGTATATGCAATGGAGATACAATCAGATAATAAAATTTTAGTTGGAGGTACTTTTACTAGTTATAATGGTTTTACTACAAATAGGATTGTTCGTTTGAATCAAGATGGTAGTATAGATAATACATTTGTTACGGGTACTGGTTTAAATAATATGATTTATTCTATTGTTTTACAGTCAGATCAAAAAATTTTGTTAGGAGGTACTTTTACTAACTATAATGGCTCTCCTGTAAATAGGATAATTCGCTTAAATAGTGATGGTAGTGTGGATAATCAATTTGTTATTGGTACTGGTTTGAACAATATGGTCTATTCTATTGTTGTGCAATTAGATAGTAAAATTGTAGTTGGTGGGGATTTCACTAAATTCAATGGTTCTACGGCAAATAGAATAGTTCGTTTAAATAGTGATGGTAGTATAGATGATACATTTGTTACAGGTACTGGTTTTAACAAGAAAGTTACAACAATATTGTCACAAACAGATGGAAAACTTCTAGTAGGAGGATATTTTACTAGTTATAATGGAGTATCTGTAAATAGTTTAATCAGATTGAATGTTGATGGTAGTGTAGACAACACTTTTAATATTGGAGATGGTTTTGGCTATCGTAGGGTAGACACTATTTGTTTACAACCAAACAATAAAATTATAGTTGGTGGTGGGTTTTTCAGTTACAATGGTGTAGAGGCGAATAGAATAATTCGCCTGAATACAGATGGCTCTATAGATGATACTTTTAAAACAGGAAGAGGTTTTAATGGTTTTATACTTACCTTACATCTGCAGTCTGATGAAAAGATATTGGTAGGAGGACAGTTTTCTATGTTTGATAATAAAGTATCCTCCTATTTTACTAGAATTATGGGTGTTCAAATTAAAATTCCTGAATTAGTAGGGAATTTTAATATAACTCCAATAACTACTGCTGTTTCTTCTACTACATACAATAAGGTTATCCTCTCAATTTTAGTATCTAATCCTACTGTGAGAAAAATGATGGTAAGTAATACTGCTGATTTCGCCGGAGGGTTATGGGAGGAGTATAAAACAAGTAAAGAGTGGACATTGTCAGAAGGTAGTGGTGAGAAAACAGTATATATTAAGTTTATGGATGATGAAGGAAGTATTTTAGGAGTTTTTACTCAAAATATAATAATACAAGCGCCTACTCTTCCTAATTCAGGGACATCATCAATAATTACTATTTTAGGAGTAATAACTGTACTCTTAGGTATGTTTACTTTAAGACATAGTATTAAAAAAGAGATAAAATCTTAGTAACCTTCTCTCTAGGTAAGAAAAGTTGTAAATTTCCTAAATAACATATATTGTGTATGTATAGATAAATTAACAATTTATTTAATATTCAATGAAAATATTTCTTAAAGACATTAAGGAGAGATTCCCTGAGTTTGAGATACTTAACTATGATGAAGCTGGATACTTCACAAGTTTTAGCTATGATACCAGAGTTGATGTTAGAGATAGTATATATATCCCTATTGTTGGTGAAAAGTTTGATGGTCATGCATTCATAAAACAAGCATTAGAAGGAGGAGCTTCTGCCTCATTCTGTGAGACATCGAAAAGAGAGTTTATTTCTGATGTAAACAAACCAATTGTTTTTGTAGATAGTATTCAGGAAGGATTAGAGAAAGTATTAAACTATGCAACTTCTACTATTAAACAACCGATTATTGCTATTTCAGGAAGTACTGGAAAATCTACAACTAAAAGAATGTTGGTTGATATATTGGAATCTAATCAAAAGAAAGTACTTTGGTCTGACTATTCTAATACTGTTTGGGGGAATGCTGCTCTACTTAGTAGACTTCAAGATGAAGATGTAATTGTACTAGAGTGTGCTATGGATATGAAAGGAGAAATAGCTTGGCATGTTAATTCTGTAGAACCTGATATTGGTGTCTTACTTAACATAGGTTTTGTTCATGCAGAGAAAATAGGGAGTATAGAGGATATATATGAGGAGAAAAAGGACTTGGCTGACTTTATGAGGAGAGTTGGTAAACCGTTGGTATTAAATATTGATGATGAGATGCTTAGAAGAATATATGATGTATATACAGGAGATTATCCTTTAACTACTTTTGGTCATGATGAGAAAGCAGATTTTTGTATTAGTGACATATCTGTAGATCAAGCTGGTACACACTTTAAGTTCACATATTATCATGACAATACATTAGATGTTGATTTGAAAGTATACGGTGAGGGTTTTGTATATGATGCAATGGCAGCAATTATAGTTGCGAATATGCTTGGTATTAGCTTGGATAACTGTATTAAGACATTAGCAGAGTTTGACAGTTCTGGAGGAAGATTTGAAAAGCTAACGTATGGTGATGATTTGGTAATCATCAATGATGCCTACAATGCTAATCCCTACTCTATGGAAATAGCTTTAGAAACATTCTGTAAACTGTTCAAATCAGATTACTACACAATAGCGGTACTTGGCGATATGAAAGAGTTGGGATATGTCTCTTCTTCTAAACATAAAGAGATTGGTCAATTAGTTGAAAAGTGTGATTTTAACGAAGTGTACTATGTAGGTGATAATATTGAAGAATTTGGTACAGGAGAATTGATTGAGTCTGCTGATGAAGTAGCTGCTCTTCTAAACTTGCGTTTAAGTGAACTTAAAGGAAAGAAGATAGCCATTCTTCTAAAAGGAAGTAACTCTCTTAATTTGTACAGGATTCCTGATTATCTTAAGAAGCTTGGAGCAATATAGTTATTCTACCCACTGAATATCTGCACCTAGTTTCTGTAAGTTTTCAGCAAAGTTAGGATGAGCTCTTTTGATAGTATCAGCGTTCTGTATTACACTCTCTCCGTCAATAGATAAAGCTACCATAGTGAGAGCAACAGTTGCTCGTATAATATTTGGAGCAGTAACCTTTGTTGGTGAAAGTGGTTTGTTACCGTAGACAATTATTCTATGTGGATCACACATCACTATATGGGCTCCAAACTTAATCATGTCAGGTATCCAGAAGAAACCTCCTTCGTACAATTTGTTCCAAAACATAATACTTCCTTCTGCTTTTACAGCAAGAGCAATCATTAGTGGCATTAAATCTGTTGGGAAGTAAGGCCATGGTGCAGCTTCTATCTTAGGAAGCATATTTTGTGTATATGGTTGTTCTACAACTAGTTTGTTGCAATCTTTAACAGAAGCAGTATCTTTTGAATATTTGATATCTACACCGAATTTCTTAAACTCTTTACAGATCAATGGAAAATGATGTGGAATTGCATTATGGACTTTGATATCACCTCCAGTTATTGCACCTAGTGCTAACATTGTGGTTATTTCATGGTGGTCAGAAGTAATTGTAAAATCAGTACCGTGTAGCTCTTCTACTCCCTCTACTGTAATTATTGAACTTCCAATGCCAGTTATTTTTGCTCCCATACTATTTAAACAGTTACACAAATCTTGTACATGAGGCTCAGAGGCAGCATTTGTCATAGTGGATATACCTTTAGCTTTAGAAGCGGCCATTATGAAGTTTTCAGTTGTTGTTACACTCATGTACTCCTGCCAGAGGTTACCAGCTTTCAAACCTTTCTCTGTATTTATTTTAATAGTACCGTTTGTATCAATATCTACATTTAGCTCTCTCAGAACTTCTAAATGTGGATCTATCTCTCTAATTCCCAAAGAACAGCCACCTATCTCCTCTTTAATTTCAATCTTCTTCATTCTTGTAACAAGTGGTCCGAGTAAAAGTACAGCTCCTCTCATTCCTAAAGGAAATGATTCATCACCGAAATCTTCTTTAAAGTTAGAGTTATTAATCTTTAGAACGCACTTATCCTTATCCCAAGAAATTGATGAACCTAAAGAACTCATCAAATCAAGTAATTTAGCAACATCAGTAATATCTGGCATATTCCTTATGATTACATCTTCATTTGTAAGCAGAGATGCGCAAATTATTGGAAGTGCAGAGTTTTTGTTACCTGCAGGAGTAATCTCTCCTATTAGTTTATTTCCTCCTCGAACGATTAGATCGGCCATAAATATATTTAATTATTTTATATATATGTTATTCAAAATATTCTCAACAGCATCTGTTTTGAAAATATTTTGCATTTCCTCTTTGTTAATTTCTTTCTTCTCTGTAAGTATTTCTTCTACAGTATCAAGTAGAGAGGATGCAGAGAGATATGATTCTTTAACTATTTCACTTAAACCAGTATTAACTAATATCTTAGCATTTTCCTCCTGTTCATTATGTGTTACCCAAGGTATTGGTATGAATACAGATGGTATTTGTAATACTCCTATTTCGTATACTGTGTTTGCTCCTGCTCTTCCAATAAAAAGGTCTATATTGTTGTAAAGATATCCTATCCATTCTTCAGAAACATATTTAACTGGCAGGAATCTTTCTTTTAGTTCATCAGAAAGAGAATTCCTTTTTTGTGTAGCTAAATCAAAATCTTTAAATGTTTGACTATCTCCTGTTTGTAGAACAATTTGATATTTCTGTAAGAATTGGTTGAGGTTCTCAATTACTACTTTGTTTATGACATGAGAACCCAGCCCTCCTCCAGATATGTATATGATTGGTAGTTCTTCTTTTTTCTTAATCATTCTATCTAAAGCAGGGATATACTCTCCTTTTCCAGTTTTGGAAAATATACTTTTTCTTACAGGACAACCCACGTGTATGCATTTATCTTTGTTGAAGTATTTGCTAGATACCTCGTATGTTAAAAATATCTTTTCTGAAATTTTAGAAATTATTTTATTTGATAGTCCAACTGTAGAAGTTTGTTCGTGTATGTATATTTTAGCTTCGAAGAGTTTGCCTACAATACATACAGGTACTGTTGTAAAGCCTCCTGTTGAAATTATTACAGTAGGTTTGAATTTTCGTAGTATTCTAAATGAGTCAAAGAATCCTAGAGAAGTGCGAAGTAAGAGAGCTATTGATCTTAAAGAAAAGACTCTTTGTAGCTTACCTATTCTGATATATTCTGTATTGAAATTAGCATTTTCGAAATATTTCATCTCTAGAGATTTGGAATTTTTCTCTCCTGATAGTCCTAAGTCTCCTCCTATGTAGAGTAAGTTATTATGGTTTAATACATATCTCTCTTTTAATCCTGTGATTATTGCACTTGCACAGGATACATGTCCTCCTGATCCTCCACCTGTTACAACTATTCTATCTACTATATTTTCCATTTTGATTCTGATTGTTGTATTTGCTTATATTAAGTAGTATACCAATTCCTACGAGAGTTACGATAGTGCTAGAGCCTCCGTATGTAAGAAATGGAAGAGGTATGCCTGTTAGTGGCATTAATCCAACATTTGCTGCCATATTTACAAATGCTTGTATTGTTAACCATACTGTAATACCTACAGCAAGCATACTACCCTGTTTGTCTGGAGCATTCTTTGCTATTTTTAAACCTCTCCAAAGGAAAGCTATCCATGCTATTACCAGTATTGTTCCTCCTAGGAATCCCATTTCTTCTAAGATTACTGCAAAGATCGAATCTGTAAATGCAGTGTTTTCTACTAAGTAGCCAAATCTTTGTCTTGATTGACCAAATCCTGTGCCGAAAATTCCTCCAGATCCTATACCTATCAATATTTGTTGTATCTGATATCCTGTTTGTTGTGGGTCTGTAACTTCTCCTGTGAAAAGAAGGTGAAGAAATGTTGTAATTCTCTTCATTCTGTAAGGTTCTATAACTGCAGCTATTACTAAGAATGGTATGAACAGAAGTATTAGTAGTAAACTATATTTTTTATGGTTTTTATCATCTTTTGCAAGAAAGAACATGATAAATGTTGTAACTGCTATTATGATTGTAGTTCCTAGATCTGGTTCTAAAAATATTGGTATTATGACTAATGAGATTATTATTCCAAAACTAATGAGGCTTTTTAGAAATACGTTCTTAAAATCACTCTTAATACTTGTAGAGAAAATTTTATTGTTTCCTAACCATCTTGATAAGTAGAGAATTATTGATAGTTTTGCGAATTCTGCTGGTTGTATTGGTGGAAGTGACCCAAAGGAGAACCATCGTTTAGAGCCGTTTATTTCTTCTGCAAATATTAAGACAGCTATGAGTAGTAAGACAGTTAGGATTAATATTGGAAAAGAGAGTTTGAGTAGTTTGCGGTAGTCCCAGAAATATATAATGAGTGCTGGTATGAAGCCTATTAGTAACCATATCGCTTGTAGTTTAAGAAAGTGGAATGGGTCGTTGTGTAGTTCATTTGCTTTGTATACGCTTGCATCGAATATCATTATTGCTCCAAATATGGCCATAGCAACTGCAAATGAGAGAATTACTTTATCTGCTTTATATTTTTCTTTGTTTGTTTTGGTTCTCGACATGTTGTGTAAGTATTACTATACTATACATGAGAATGAATGAGAAAGTGAAAAAAGAGAACTATGTTTTTGTTGTAGGTGGTCCAGGTAGTAGTGGTTCTTCTACTATTTCAATTATGCTTGCAGAACATTTTGGTTTGGAGAGAGTGTATGGTGGTGGTTTGATGAGAGAGGAAGTTACAAAGCATGGTTACAGTTCTTTGGAAGAGTTTTTGAGTAAGGCAGATAAGGAGGAGGTAATGAAGGTTGATAGAGCTATTGATACACATTTAAGAGAGAGGGCCAGAAGTGGCTCAGTGGTTGTTGAATCTAAGGTTTTTGCAGCTCTAGCTACTATGGAGAACATTGAGTGTACTGCTAAGATTTGGCTTGATGCTTCTTTGTGGAGAAGAACTTTGAGGTGTGTTGGTAAGAAGAAAGATTTGAATTTTTTCAGTAAAATATATTTCTTTGTTAAAACCTTAATAGATTTATATATGAGGAGGAGATTGGATGGGGCTAGGTATAAGGAGTTGTATGGTGTTGAATATAGTAAGGTATCATTGTACAATGATATTGTAATAGATAGTACGAATATAAATGAGGTTGAAACTTTTGATCTAATTTTAAAGAGATTGAAAGATGGAGGATATATTAAAGAATGATGTTAATTCTAATAATGTAGTTCCGAATAGTGCGCCTCCTACTTCTACTCCTGTTGCTCCACCACAATCTTTTCCTTCAGTTCCTACAGATAGTCAGTTGGTCGAGGATTTGGATATAAGGTGGCTTAGGTGGAAGTGTTTAGTGTGTGGTTATGTGCATGAGGGTGTTGTTCCTATGAAGGTTTGTCCTAAGTGTGGTAATTCTGATCTTGATAAGTTTGATGATGCTGAGTAGTTGTTGCTTTTAGAAATGTTTTTAAACTTCTCTATTTTGTTTCTTTTAGAATGTTCTTAATAACATTCTTTTGCATATCTTTACTGTACAGCAGGTCATCTTGTGGGATACCTATGTTATTAGCAATATCAAATATTAGGAATTGATTCCAGCATAGAGATTCTCTTCCCATTTCCAACAGTTTTTGAGTTGCTCCTACTCTATTTACATTGTATTTCTTCTCTATAGTTTCTAAGCAGCCTCTTACGAATAGGTATGAGGAAATATATGTTTTATGAAAAGAGACTGATTTGTTTGGAATTATAGTTCCTTCATTAAAATTGTTGTTTTTAGCACTTACTATTAGTTCTTGTGCAGAGAGTATTTGTTCTGGTTTGAGGTTTCTTAGCATCTCTGTATGTTCTTCGAATTTACTTTGGTAGTTCATTGTGTAAAGGGGTAATGCTTCTGCAAATCCTTCTGCGAGTAGTCTGTCTTTGTTAAAGAACATTTCATGTACTAGGTGTGCTAGTTCATGAATACTGTTTATTTTTTGCATAATACTGGAATCTTCTCTGTTTTCTATGAAATTATTACTTATTCCGAAAGCACTATTGAAACCGTCTAAATCAAATGTAGCTACTGGTCTACCTCCTCCTTTTGTTTTTAAATGTGAAGGGTAGCTTAGTAGCTCTATGAAATTGTTGTCAGGGACTATGTATATATGGTATATGGGTGACGCGTTTGCAGGGTATTTAATACTTAGGTTGTCTATTTGTTCAATATATTCAACATACTGTTTAAGAGATGTATCGTATGCTCCTGCTTTATACTTCTTAAATAGTTCTTCTGAAAGACGAATATGTAATCGATGGTTTATGACTATATGTCTAGATTTCTCTATATACTGTTTTAGTTTGTTGGGTTTGTAATCCATATATCTTATATTTATTGATGTTTCTGAATATATTTCTCTATCATTTGTATATCTTTTCTATCTTTCTTTCTGTTTGTTTTTTTCTTTAATTCTAACAATGATTTTAATGTTTGTACTTTGTATCCATTGTTATATTCCCATTCAGTATTAGCAAAAAATGGTGTTGTGAATTCAATGATATTGTCTATGGAGTATAGCTTAGAAAAAATTCCTCTTGCATCTTTTTCTAGTTTACACGGGTATTTATTTAGAATTTCTTTTTGAAGGTTCTCTGTAACAATAATGTCTATGTCATGTGTGGTTTCTCTTATATCGTGTAATACCATAGCTGCACCTGTGATTATGATGAAGTCATCTTTATTTAGGTTGTATTGTTTTAATATGGAGAGTATTTTTTGTTTGTTTAAAGATTGTTCTTTGTTAGATTTGTTCATAGTTATTTCACTCCTTTTATTTATATTTCTATAATATCTAAGTCTTTAGGAACAATAACATTATTATCAAAATATTCTTTTGCTTCATTTTTATACAAAACATCTTTATCGTTTGGATGAGAATCTTCTGTATGAAATAAAATTAAATTTTTAATATTTAAATCATTAAAGTTTTCGCAAACATATTTTACAGTTGAATGTTTCTTTTCATAAGGTTTAAATATCTCTTTATCAGCATCTAAACAAAATGCCTCATGCATTACATAATCCTTACCATTAATAACATCGTATAATTCCTTTTTTAAAGTTTCATCACCACAGAAGACAAGTGTTTTACCATTGCTAAAAGTAGTTTCAAAACCGTATAATTTATTTTTACTAGCTTTCATATTGATAAATTTGTAATTTTGATTTTGTATTAAAACTTCTTCTCCATCATCCACAACAA
>JBMNPD010000024.1:0-11708 GCA_050943415.1 Candidatus Dojkabacteria bacterium | reverse complement strand
TCATATATTCATCTATAATATCAACATAAATATCCGGATAAAGATGTTTATATATATCTTTTATTGCATTAGCAACTTCATCATTACAATATATATTTAACCCACCAATATATTCACCATTTCTATACATTCCAGTTAATCTTTTTAAAAGCCAAAATAATCCTAATAAATGATCAGTATGTGAATGAGAAATAAAGATATCATGAATATTTGATAAGTTTATACCTGATAGTTCTAAATTTTTAACAATATCCGCACTACCACCAGTATCTATCAAAAAATTATTATTTATCACAAAACATGTATTGTATAAGTCATGAACAAAACCATGTCCTGTTCCTATCATTGTTAATTTATTCATTATATCTCCTCCTGTTATTTCATCAAAGGTGTAAAAACTTTTGCCTTTTTATTCATTGGTTTGTTTGGCTTATGTTTAAGTGGTGCTGGGAGGGGGAATCGAACCCCCACTCTATTTCTAGAACGGGATTTTAAGTCCCGCGCGTCTGCCTGTTCCGCCATCCCAGCAAAACATTATTATTGGAGGTGACGATGGGATTCGAACCCATGATAGTGGTTTTGCAGACCACGGCCTTAACCAACTTGGCTACGTCACCCTTCTATTTGAGAATATCTTTTACTGTAAGAATCTCAAGAATGCTATCACCTTTTTTATCTTTAATAGAGCTACCGCTAATAATAGCAATTTTATCACATAAATCCAACTCCCCATATGAATAAATCTGCTCTACTGCGTCTATTATGCTCTGATCCCTATCAGGTGAAAGATTTTGAATATGATATGTTTTAACAGAATTATATATAATATTCCTTCTGATACTAGATAATTTACTACTTACTACATATATAGGTATGTTCGGACGATGTCTACTAACAGTACCAATAGTACCTGCATTATCTGTAATTAGGAGAATAGATTTCAGTCCAATATTTTGTGAAATGTTAAATATACAGTTACCAATTTCATCGACATCCTCTCCAGCATCTGTTGTTCCTTTTACTTTTGATGGTTGCATAACAGATTCTGTTGTTAATATGCTTTTGTACATAGTAGCAACAGATTGAGCAGGATACTTTCCTGTTGAAGTCTCTGCTGAGAGCATTAAGCAATCTGCACCATCTAGTACAGCATTTGCTACATCAGATACCTCTGCTCTAGTTGGACGAATATTCTCTCTCATTGATTCCAACATCTGAGTTGCAACTATGACAGGTTTACCTGCTTCTCTACATTTCTGTATCATCTGTTTCTGTAGTATTGGTACTCTGTCGTAGTCAATCTCTACTCCTAAATCTCCTCTAGCGATCATTATTCCATCTGAAGCTTGTAATATCCCTGTAAAATTTTTAACTCCTTCTTTGTTTTCTATTTTAGAAATAATTCCTACATTACTATCTCCTAACAACTCTCTAACCATTCTTACATCTTCTTTATTTCTTACAAAAGAAGCACAAACAAAATCAAAATTATTCTCTATAGCAAAAAGAATATCTGCTCTGTCTTTCTCTGTTAGTACAGGAAAAGTTAAGTTAATGTCAGGTATATTAACTGTCTTATTTGGTTTAAGAATTCCTCCCTGTATTACATTACAGATTATATTGCTACCCTCTATGGAATTTACTATTAGTTGTATATTACCGTCATCAAGAAGAATTTTAGAACCAACTATTATATTTTCATGAAGTTTAGGATATCCTATATTTACAATGTTCTCTCCTACATTCTCAGAAGAAAGTATGAGTCTTTCTTTTATCTCTATTGGTTCTGTTAGATTCTTTACTCTGATTTTGTTACCTTGTGTATCTAAGATGATTGCTATACGTGGGGATATATTTCTTAATTGATCAGAAACTCTCTTTAGTTCTGCAAAGTCGGCAAAGGAAGCATTAATTCTTGCTAGAGACATTCCGTTTCTATACATCTCTCTTAAAACGGAATCGTCCCATGAAGAAGGGCCTGTTGTAGCTATGATTTTTGTTCTTGCTGTTATATTTTTATTCATTTGGGCAGTTATCTAATTTATTTAGTATACATGAAAAGGAGAAAATTTTGTATTTTTTCATTAAACATAGTATTCTGATGCTAGTAACTTTATTTAAAGAATATATGAAAGAAGAAGTAAAGAAATTTTTTGTTAATTTTCTTATCATCTACTTGGCTATTGATACTGTTGGAAATAGTATACATATGCCTGCTCGTGTAGAGTATCTTCTTTTTACATATTTTGTTATAGCTTTGGCTATTTCATTTGTTAATCCTTTGCTAAGATTCTTAACTGTAAAATCTAATTTCATTACATACTTTTTGGTAAGTACTTTGTTGCTGATTGGAGTTTTATTTATGTTAAAAATGTTTATGATTGATTTTACTGTTGATTCTTATGATTTTGATGCTTTAACCATAGGTTCTCTTCATATTGAGAGTTTTAATGTGACACCTATGATAACTATTGTTACAACTTCATTATTTGTCTCTTGTCTAGCTGCGATATATAAGGAGTTGGATAAGTCATCATAGGTTTTTGTGGAAAATATTTAACTAAATGATGTATAATCTAGCATTATGATACAAAACTTAACTCAAATACTTTTAATTTCCCAGATAGTGGTTTGTGTACTTTTGGTAATCTCTATCCTTCTTCAGAATCGTGCTGAAGGATTAGGAACTATGTTTGGAGGTGGTGGAGAAATATTTAGAACAAAAAGAGGGTTAGAGAAATTTTTGTATTACTTTACAATCTTCTTGGTTGTTCTTTTAGTTGTGTTGTCTTTGCTAGTTCTTAAATATGCTTCTTAGTATATATATTTAAGTAAGGTTTTAGATAGGTATGTCGAAGAAAAAGAAAGTTGTTAAAAAGATTAGTTCATCTATGAAGGATGCTCTGAGTAGTATTTCTACTTCTGGTGATGGTTCTAAAGTGTCTTTTAATATTGATATACGAGAAATTTTATGGAATTATCCTTTATTTCTATCTAAACTGTTTACTCGGTTTGTTCCACTAAGCTATATCCTTTGTTTTGGTCTAATTGGTGTATTGATAGTGGTTGCTATTCAATCAAACTTCTTTTTGAATATAGTTAGTGGTTCTACCAAGAAAGATACATATGTAGAAGGTAGTGTTGGAGCAATTTCTTCTTTTAATCCTCTATTTACAACTAACAATCATTTGGATAAGAGTGTGCAAAGTTTAGTGTTTGAGAAATTGGTATATTTGGATAAAAACGGTGAGCCTTTACCTGGTATTGCAAAGGAATGGAATGTGTCTTCTGACTATTTAACATATGATTTTGTAATTAAAGATGGGAAATATTGGCATAATAAAACGAAAGTTATTGCTGATGATGTTGTATTTACATTCCAAACAGCTATTAAGTTAGCCCAAGATTATGACTATGACACGATAGGTAGCCCGATTAAGGAGGTTAATGTGGAGAAAATCAATGATGTTACAGTTAGGTTTGTACTTCCTGAAGTAAATCCTACTTTTTTTCAACTTGTTTCTGTATATATAGTTCCAATGGAGAGATTAAAAGATATTGAACCTAGAGAGATGTTGTTTGATTCTTTTACTAAGTACCCTGTTGGTAGTGGAAAGTACAAAGTGACAAGAAGCGATGAAACGTCTGTATATTTGAAAGATAACGAATATGATGAGTATAGTCCTAGTATTAAGACTTTAGTATTTAAGGTTTTTCCGGATACAGAAAGTTTAGAGATGTCTTTTAGAATAGGTGCTCTTGATGGTGTTGGTGGTTGGGATAGAGAGTTGTTTTCTTTTGTTGATGAATACAACAACTATACTTTACATGAAGAGAAGGAGGTCAACAGAAGAAAACTTCTTTTCTTTAATACTAGAAAGGAATCTTTGAAAAGAAAGGAAATGAGACAAGCTTTGAACTATTTGTTAGACAAGGAGAAATTTCTTAAAGAACTTGGTTCTGGTGGGTATTTAATAAACGGTGCTATTCCTAGTGAATCATGGGCATACAATAGTAATATTGAAACTTATCAATACAATCCTACTAAGGCTTCTGAATTGCTAGGAGGTATGGAGTTTAAAAAGAATGAAAACAGTGGATATTATGAAGCCAAGAATGGAGAGATTCTGACATTTACAATTAGTTATTTTGGTAATGAAAGCAATGACAGGTTAGTTAATCTACTTGTTGATTTGTATAAACAAGAAGGAATTGTTTTGAAGATTGAAAGATTAACATATACTAGTATAACGCAAGAGATAATTGCTACAAGAGATTTTGAGATTCTTTTGTATGAGGTTGAGACAACGATTGATCCTGATCAATATAATTTATGGCATTCTCTTAAAAGTAACTATCCTGATTTGAATCTGTCAGGTTATGATTATGAAAGAGTCGATATTTTGTTAGAGGATGGGAGAAAAACTGTAAACAAGAACATTCGAAAGGAGAGATATTCTCTATTTCAAAAATATTTAAATACGGATGCTCCTGTTATCTTTCTTTACTCTCCATCTTACCTTTACTATGTGCGTAACGGTTGGGAGGGTGTTGATCTTTCTAATATGAGTTACTCATATGATCGATTTAATAATATCGAGAATTGGTATTGGAAAGAATAGAAAATCATGCCAAGAGGGGGAGTTGAACCCCCACCCTATTTCTAGGACTGCGTTCTGAACACAGCGTGTCTGCCAATTTCACCATCCTGGCATATTCAATCTTTTGATTTCACAGATATCTTGATATTTTCTTTCTCTTTGCCTTGTTCATCGTCAGGATCAAAATGCTTAAAATCTTTAAGGAAGTCTATTTTCGACATAAACTTGACCTGTTCTTTCTTCTCTTGTTTTGTAACTTTCTCCTTTTCCTCCACCTTTTCTTCTTTCTTCTCTTTTACATTCTCTTTCTTGTCTTGAGTAAGTTTTTCGAAAAGAGTTTGTCCTTTCTTTTCACCATTCTCTTTAACTATTTTTTCCATTTTTTTAATTTCTTTCTTTTCGTGACTTGCTCTTGCTAATGACAAAACTATTAAAGTTATTACTATCCCCAAGAAGAATCCAAGAGAGATTACAACTAGTAGATCAGGGTTGTTAGATATTATGATTGAAAGATTGTTAAAGTTAATATCTTTTAATGAGAAATTTATAGGATCAATTTCTGTGTTATTTTGATTAATTACAGAGGTAATATTTTTATCCACATTGGCGGTGACAGGTTGAGACGGGTTGCTAGAGAATCCGTATTTTCGTAGCAAGGCTATGAAAGAGTATATTCCTGATGGGATATTCTCTTCTACAGATATGCTCCATTTACCGTCTGAATCGACAGTTGTTTCTTTAACAAGAATTTTTTCATCAGAAGCAAGTATGAGAGTTAATTCAGAGTTGGCTAAACCTGTACCTGTTATCACTAGTTTGTTATCTAGAATATTTGGTGTATTTAGGATTGGTGGTCTTGGTATAATGATTATCTCTTTCTCCAATATTTGAGTAGTGTTGTATTGGTCAGCAAATTTAAATTTCAATATGTGCTTACCTATGCTTAAAGCAGGAAGTGAGTAAGGGCTACGAATATCTATATATGATTTTGAATCTATTTCCAGCTGTACTCCTTTTTTGTCAGGAGATGGGTCTGTAAATGTTAGTGTATAGCTAGGATTATCTGTTTGGGCAGGTATTTCTAAAAGTAGTTGATTGAGAAAGTTGGCTTCTCTTTCTGTTTCTTGTTGATCTAGTTGTTCTGTTGTTGTAGTTGTATTTTTTGAACTATCTCCTAGTACATCTGAAATTTTAATTTCATCAGCAAATATATTTGAGGAGAGGAGGAGAAGTATTAAGTAGGATAGTATTGATATTATAATTCTTTTTACTTTTTTCATTATATATGGGCAGAGTAAAAATTTAAGTAATGATTATTTTTCCATCTTATCTATGAAAAGTATACCATTTAAGTGGTCGTTTTCGTGCTGTACGGTTATGGCGTTGTAATCATTATATTTTTTAGTTTGCCATTTTCCACTAATATCTTGATATTTTACTTTAATATTTTTGTATCTAAGTACTTTTCCTTGTATTTCTGGGACACTAAGACATGCTTCTTGTATTCCAGTTTTTGCAAATCCAACAGGTTCTATTTTAGGATTTATTATTAATTCCCATTGATTAGTATCGTTATTAAGTATGTAGTAGAGTCTTTTGAACAAGCCTACTTGTGGTGCAGCTATTCCACATGCAGGTATTTTACTTTCTTTAGCAGTTTTAAGTAGGTCTTTTGTAAATTGCAAGAATTCAGGATTATTGAAATCATCAGAAGTAACAGGTTCACTTGTTTCTCTAAGTAATTCCTCTTCTTGTTTATCTTTGGTTGTAAGTATTTTCAAAAATTTGGTCATTTGAAAATTATATCATAATTATTATGTAATGACTTTGTAATCTGAACGACATATACTGTTTTTAAAATTACTAGTTAATTAAAATGAAAAAAGATTTAAAGTTATCTTCATTATATGAATCAAAGATAGAGAAGATGATTAGAATTTCAACTTTTCTATTTCTTGTAATACTTTTTGTCTCTTTATGTCTTAATACTCTTGTTTACTCTGCATATGAATCTAATGCTATATTAATTAACAGTATTTTACTGTTTTTGATTATTCTTACAGTTCTGGTTTGTCAGAGGATACTGTTCGTTGGAAAAATTCATGTTCAACTTGGTTTTGTAATCTTTCTTTTCTTTCTGTTACCACATTTACATTTTTTAGCTAGTGACAAATTTTTTGATTTTAAATATATATTTTTCGTATATTACACTTGTTTTATCGTTTTTCTGTTCTTTTTAGCTAGACTGCTAAATTCATATTTAATGTATATTACAAAATTGAAGAGAGAGTATGAAGACTTAGTAAATGATGATAACTGTAATATGTTGTCTAAACTAATATTTAGATCTATTTTTCATGATCTTTCTACTCCGTTAAGTGTTGTATGTGGTATTTCTAAAATGTTAGAAGATGGTGTAATTGAAAAGACGAAAGAGAAAGAAGTTTTAAAGAAACTCTCTTTAGCAATTGATCAGATGGAGAATATCATTGAGAGTAGTGATATTTTAGTACGTAATCGTAATGTTGAAGAAAATTTCTCTGCTGTGTGTGAAATTGAGAAATTAAATGATTTACTTTTTTCTAGGATGAATAGTTGCGGTATTAAATTTGTTGTTCTTGGAGATCGTAATATATTTCTGTTTGGTGAAAAGGTTATGTTTTTGCGTGTATGTATGAATATTTTAATAAATTCGATAGAGGAGTTTGAGAGGATAACTAAAGCTAGGAAAAAGATTACAGTTAAAGTTGTAAGAAAAGATAAAAAAGTAATTATTACTTTTACAGATAATGGTAATGGTTTTGACAAGGATACTGATTTTGGATGTGGTTTAAGATTTTGTGAACTTGTTGTAAAAGAGAAGTTTTATGGATATCTTGAGATAGATTCTGAAATAGGTAAACATTGTAGAGTTACCCTTTTTCTTCCTGCTTCTTAATTCTATATCCTCTCCCATTAACTGTTTCTATTATGCCATTTTCTTGTGAGATTGAGAGTTTTTTCCTTAAACGACATACTGTAGTATTTATAGAACTTTCATTGTTGAGTTTATCTAATGGATCTAGTATTAGCATCAGATTTCTTCTGGTTAAGCTTTCTCCTCGATGTCTAAGAAGTATATTTAGTAGAGTGAATTCTTTATTGGTTAGTGAGACTTCTTTGCCATCTATGTATGCTAAATTGTTTGTTAGATCTACTGCTATGTGTTTATCTATTTTAATAATTTCATTTTTCTTCTTTTTCTGATTAATTAAACTATCTATTTGTGCTTTTAGAAGTTCGTAGTGAATTGGTTTTTCATGAAAAATGTTTACTTTATTTTCAAATGAAGATATTTTGTTTGGTAATGTATAGTTTGAGGATATTATGATTATTGGTTTGTTGTTGAATTCTCTGATCTTTTCCAATAGTTCTACTCCTGAGATGTCTGGTAATCCTATGTCTAATAGTATTAGGTTAATATTTTTAGATTGGGCTTTTTCTAAGCCTGATGCTCCATCATATACAGCAATAGTGTTGTATTCTGCTGTTTCGAGAAAGGTTTGTAGTGTAAAGACGAGATTAGCATTGTCTTCTATTATTAAGATAGTTGGCTTTTTCATATCTTTTTTAAGAAGTATATTCATCCATTGTTACAAAGTCATTACTTTGTTAATTTGTTTTACTCTTCGTCTTCTTCTTTTAATTCTGTGTAATCTTCTTCATCTTCATAGGAAGTTTTTTTTCTATTTGTAGATGGAATAATGAAGGTTAGCAGTACAAGGAAGATAATAACTCCTAGAAATGAGAGTATTAAGATTAAAAAGTAGTTATTCATTATGGGGATATTGTAACATCTTTTCTGTTAATGAGAAACAACAACCACAATAGTTCTGTTTGTAGAAGCCATGATTCTTACAGTTACATGTACTATCTATCTTTATAAATTCAATTCCATATTTCATTGAAAGTTCATTAGCTATTTGAGATATATCTGAATTATTTTGATAATGGCTTGTTAATAGTGTTGTTGTTATGTGACTTACTTCTATCTCCTTAGCATATTTAAATGATCCTTCTAGTCTTAATTTCCAACACTTTTTACATCTTGAAAGATTTGCATTCTCTTCATGACCTCTAATAGCTGAGATATATTTTTTCGGTTTGTAATCAGGTATTACCAATTTTATATTCAATTCCTTCTCTTCCCCTACTACATTCTTTAGAGCATTTAATCTTTCTAAATATTCAGATCTGGGATGAATATTAGGATTAAAGAAGTACGAGATTATTTCATCTTCATTACATATTAATTTCTTCTGTTTTAGAAAATTAATCGTATTTAAAAAACAATCTGCACAACATGTATGTATGAGTAATTTCATAAACATAGTATATCACAGGATTTGTTTACACTTGTAGAAAAAGTATAATGTGTTGTAGAATTTATATATGGCGTCATATTCAATATCTGTTAAAAATTTTTCAAAAAGCTTTGGTAGTCTAAAAGCGGTTGATGATTTTTCATTTAATGTTAATGAAGGTGAAATTTTTGCATTCTTAGGTTCTAATGGTTCTGGTAAAACAACAACTATTAGATGTTTGTTAAAAATATACTTGCCTGATGAAGGTGAATTGTTAATCAATGGAAAAGAATATACAGAGAAGTTAAATCGTGTGATTGGTTATCTACCAGAGGAAAGAGGTATATACAAGGGTACAAAAGCATTAGATATTCTTGTATATACAGGAGTTTTAAGAGGTATGTCTACAGAAGAGGCAAAGAAAAAATCTTTAGAATACTTAGATTATGTTGGTTTAATTGAGGCTAAGGACAAAGAAGTGTCTAAATTAAGTTCAGGTATGCAACAGAAAGTACAGTTGGGAGTTGCATTAATTCACAAACCAGAGATATTGATTCTTGATGAACCGTTTAGAGGTTTAGATCCTGTTAACAGGCAAATGTTTGTTGATATTCTATTACAAAGGAAGAAAGAAGGTGCAACTATTCTTTACAGCACTCATGTTATTGATGAAGCACAAAAGATGGCTGATAGCTTGGTAATTGTAAATAAGGGAAAGATGTTAGAGCACGGAAGTATAAATGAGGTAAGGAAGAGGCATGGTAGTAGTAATATTGTTGTAGAGTTTGATGGAGAAAGACCTTTAGAGAAAGGTAAATTATATACCTCTGTGATTGATGGAAAGAATGCTGAGATAAAGCCGAATAGTGAAGATATTGATAGCAATGATATTTTGAAAGAGTTAGTGGATAATGGTACTAAGATAATTAATATGAAATTAGACTATCCTAGTCTCAACCAAATATTTATAGATTTAATGAAGAAGTCATGAAGAAGTTTTTAGTAGTTGCAAAATTTGAATATTTAAAGATTGCGAGTAAGAAATCTTTCTGGTTCTCTACACTGTTCTTTCCTCTTTTTATGGCTTTTGTTATGTTCATTTCAGGATATTCGAGTATGGATAGCCAGAAAAAAATGGAGGACAAAGGATCTTTTTCAAAGATCTATATAGTAGATGAAGCAGAGATATTTCCTGATGAGATGTATGTAGAGCCTATGGTTAAAGCAGAGAGTGTTGAGTCTGTTAAAGATGATTTAGTTAAGGATACTGAATCATTGTTGATTTCCATTCCTTCCACTTTCCTATCTGATTTGAATTATGAACTATATTTTAATGGTGAGGGTAGTATGTTTACAAATACCATGGCAACAACAGTTACAGAATCTATGTTTAGAAACTTTGCTATGAGTAGTATTCCTGATGAAAATATATCTAAAATGATTACTGGTCCATACTCAGCTACTACGTATGTCTATGATAGTAAGGGAAACTTAGAGAAATTTGGTATTGAAGAATTCATACTACCAGTAATTTCGTTAATAGTTTTCTTTTTGTCTGTATTCATATCCTCTTCATTTATGCTTGATAGTGTGTCTGCTGAGAAAGAGAATCGTATGATTGAAACTATGCTTTCAATGGTTGATAAAAAGTCTTTGATGTTTGGGAAAATGATTGGTCTAATGGGTGTTGCTTTGACGCAATTACTAGTATGGGTAGGTTTAGGATTAGCTGCATATTTTGGAATAAATAATTACTTAGATCTTAAATTACCTTTTGAAATTAATTGGAGCAATATCGATTGGAGTCTCTTACCATTAAACATTTTCTTAACAGTTTGTGGATTTGTATTCTTCGCTTCTGTAATGATTGGTGTTGGTGCTGTTGGAGCAGGTGCTGAAGATAGCAGGAGTCTTTCTTCTGTCTTCATAATTCTCTCCATATTTCCTATGTATTTGTTAGAAACATTGATGACTCAACCTGACTCACTAATAGCAAAGGTATTTAGCTACTTCCCATTCACCTCGTTCATGACATTGTTGTTAAGAAATTCTTTCGGTTCACTTTCATCTATTGAGTTAGGATTTGGAATTTTAATCTCAATTCTGTATACAGTTGTAGCTCTCTTCTTATCTATGAAATTGTTTGAATTAGGCTGTTTAATGTACAACAGACGACCTACTTGGAAAGAAATTGTTGGATATTTGAAGTAGATTCGTGGTATAATATAGATAGCTATGGAAGCTTTCTTCAACAGACTGCTTAGAGTGTAATCTCCCATTTATTGGTGTAGCAAATTTAAATTATATTAATATAAATAATGGGTAAAAAATTATTTATAGGAAACCTTAGCTGGAACGTCAGAGACGAACAGTTAAAGGAGGCTTTTAGTTCTATTGGTACTGTTGAGGAAGCAGTAGTAATAATGGACAGAATCAAGAACAGATCCAAAGGTTTTGGTTTTGTTACAATGTCCACAGAAGAAGAAGCACAGAAAGCAATTTCTGAACTTAACGGTAAAGAAATTGATGGAAGACCTGTAAATGTTTCCGAAGCTCGAGAAGATAAAAAGGAAATGTAATAGGTGACACTTCGTTTATCTTGAAAACGGATTGTAAAGAGAGGTAGAAATGCCTCTCTTTTTTTTAAAAGTTGAAAAACCACCAGCGTAGCTGGTGAGTGCGTTTTATAGCGTAGCGATAATCATAGGTGTTAAACTGGGTACATCCCAAGGAAAGGAGGTACCCGTATATGCATCATAAAACA
>JBMNPD010000006.1:0-33552 GCA_050943415.1 Candidatus Dojkabacteria bacterium | reverse complement strand
GAAGTATATCAATTCTCACGGTAAACGTTTGAAAGATGTTCAACCAACATTGCGATTCCATTAGGTATAGCAGGCGATTCAGCCTGCAGGATAGATACCACCAGCATTGCGCTGGTGGTATTCATTTTATGACGAAAACAAAGTTAGGACTTTTAAAACCCATCTAAATTTAAAGTAAGAATTACACAGGGAAGTATATTAGATGTGAAAATATTCACAAAACCAATCTATGTAACTTCCCTCTTCTTTTATTGTATAATCAGCAATTATGAACAACAAAAAAACATATATAACTACAACCCTACCCTATGTAAATGCAGAACCACATATTGGACATGCATTAGAATTTGTACAAGCAGATGCTATTGCAAGATATTTTCGTCAAAAACTAGGAAAAGAAAATGTTTTCTTTAATGTAGGTACCGATGAACATGGACAAAAAATTTTCCAAAAAGCAGAAGAAGAGAATATTACCATACAAGAATTTGTAGACAAATATTCAAATAGATTTAAAGATTACTGTAAACTTTTCTTTGTTGAATATGATAACTTCTACAGAACATCTACACCTGAACATGTACAAATAGCTCAGAAATTTTGGGAAATATGTGAGGAGAATGGAGATATATACAAAAAGAAATACAAAGGACATTACTGTGTTGGCTGTGAGAGATTTATTACAGAGAAAGAATTAGTTGATGGTAAATGTCCTGATCATGGAACAGTACCTGAACTAAAAGAAGAGGAAAACTACTTTTTCAAACTATCTTCATATAGAGATGAGTTACTAAAATGGTTAGATGAAAATCCTGAAGCTGTTAAACCTAAAGTTGCATATGACGAATTAAAGAAAATAATTAGTGAAATTGAAGACATCAGTATATCAAGAGTAAAAGAGAAGTTACCGTGGGGTATTGATGTTCCTGGTGATGACTCACAAGTGATATATGTTTGGTTTGATGCTTTAACAAACTATGTTGCTGCTGTAGGATTTGGAACAGATGAGAAGAGATTTAGTGAGTGGTGGCCCAATACGATACAAATCTTTGGTCCAGACAATCTTCGATTTCAGGGTGCAATATGGCAAGGAATGTTGGCAAGTGCAAAATTCCCTCATACAAAAAAACTACTTAGACACGGTATGGTTTTAGCATCGGATGGTAGAAAGATGGCTAAAACTTTAGGTAATATTGTTTCTCCATTTGAACAGGAAAAGAAATATGGAGCTGAGATTGTAAGATTCTATCTTCTAGCAGGAATCTCTACTTTTGCAGATTCTTCATATAGTGAAGAAGATTTAGTAAATATGTATAACGCTAGATTAGCTAATAATTACGGTAATCTACTAAACAGAGTTATACATTTAGCAAATTCTAAAGAGGTGGAGATAAATAATGAGGAGAAGGTAGAAAAAGATTTTCTTGACGAAGTTAAGAAATTTCAATCTAAAGTAGAGAAACTTTACGAAGATTTTGAGCTATCAAATGCTTTAGAAGAGGTAGATAAATTAGCAGATTTTGGAAATAAATATATTACAGAGAAAGAACCTTGGAATAAGGAGTTGAGTATCGATGAAGTTGAGAAGATTTTAAACAATTTAAGTTACTTACTAAAAGTTGTTACTCAGCTTTACTATCCAGCTATTCCATTTAGTGCTGAAAAAGCAAGAGAAGCACTCGAAAATAGAGAAAAAATTATTCTTTTCAACAAACTGTAGCTGTTATGCTATACTAAAAGAGTAAACAAAACTGCTCAATGTTAAAGTCTAAAAAAGAACCACAATCTATTAACTTCTTGGAGCCTGTATACTCCCCTACTGACATATGGTCAAAAGCATATATTTGGCTTACAGATGTTGGTAAATACCTGTTAATAGGTGTTGAACTTGTTGTCTTAGGAGTGTTTTTTTCAAGGTTTGTTCTTGATAGGCAGAATAATGATCTTACCGATGAAATAAATGGAAAAGTTGCTCTTCTTTCTAATGAAAGTTGGAAACAGAAAGATGTCCTTTTTGGCAACTATCAAACCCTATTTACAGATATTAAAAAGATTCAGAGTGACCAAAAAATCAATTCTACAGTTGTTAGTGAATTAATTAGTGGTATACCCTCTCTTTTGTCGCTAGATAGCTTCTCTTTTACAGAAAATCGAGTTTTTCTTGGTTTTACAACTACTAGTTTTGAAACAGTTAAAAATTACGAGACTGCTTTAAAGAACAACCCTGATTACAAAGAAGTTAACTTTAATATTGTTAAGGAAAAATCAGATATTAATGTTAAAGTGACTTTTCTTTTGAATACAGAAAAATAATGAAAAAAGAAAGTATAAATACAGTTGAATATATCAAGATAGTAAAAGAGGCTCCTGAGAAAAGAAAAGGTTATGCTTTTTTTGCATTTACCATAGTGGCAGCTATCTTATTAGGAGTATTTGCTATTAGACCTACTATTATGACTATTACAAAGATAAATAAGGAGATACGAGAAAAGAAGTTGATGAATACTCAGTTAGAGACGAAAATAGATACTTTGTCATCATTAGATAAGGAGTATCTGGGGAAGAAAAAAGATTTTAAGAGTTTAGAATTAATCTTTCCTGCTAATGGTAACTACAGTCTATTTCTTTCAAACTTGGACTCAATTGTTGCTAGAAATGGTTTTGTTTTGAATGCTATAACCTTTGATGATTACAAGGGAGAAAATTATCGAGCTTCGGCATCTTCTGCACTTAAGCCTAAGAGTGTTAGAGTATCTGTTAGTGGCAAAATGGTTAATGTAGTTAATCTTTTGAAAGATTTTGAAGCTTTGCCTATGTATCCAGTAGCGGAAACTCTTTCTTTTACCAATAATGAAGACGATAATGGAATGCTTATGTTCAGTATTAGTTTGAGGGTGTATGGAATAGACAACAATAAATTTTATAATGAATAAAATATGGATATATTGAAAAAATCTTTCTTTGCTTTAGTTTTGTTGTTTGTTGTTGTACTTATGTGGATAGGTTTCTCTGTCTATTTTGAATCTACAAAGTCTAATGTAGATTCTAGAGCAGTAGGATATACAAAGGTTTTGAAAACAAAGTTTGATATGGATATATTAGATGAAGTTATGAACAGGAGTGAAGAATCATTTCCTGTTACTGCTGATGAATTTCTTTCTCTGGTTGAAGAGGATTAGTCTATATAATCATCAAGCTTTTGTTGAGCAGATTTCTCTTTCAATTTCTTGAGTGCTTTTGCTTCTATCTGTCTAATTCTTTCTCTTGTTACACCGAATTCTTTACCTACCTCTTCTAATGTTCTAGAAACGCCATCTTCTAGTCCGAATCTTAGTGAAAGAACTCTTCTTTCTCGATCTTGTAATCCATCTAAAATATCGTGAAGTTGGTTCTTTAAATATTCGGAAGTTGCATAATCTTCTGGAGATTGAGACCAATCATCTGGAATAATATCTTGAAGTTTACTATCTTTCTCCTCACCTATTGGTGTAGAAAGAGAAGTTGGATTCTGTTTGATCTTTTTAATTTCAGCTATCTTCTCAACCTCTATTTGCATCTCTTTTGCTATCTCTTCATCAGTTGCTGGTCTACCAAGCCTTGTTGCTAACATATTGCTAATCTTTCCATACTTGTTAATGGTCTCTATCATATGAACGGGTACTCTAATAGTTCTTGCCTGATCAGCTATTGCTCTTGTTATGGCCTGTCTAATCCACCATGTAGCATATGTTGAGAATTTGAAACCTTTTGTGTAATCAAATTTCTCTACTGCTCGCATTAGTCCAATGTTTCCTTCTTGAATTAAGTCAAGAAGCTCTAAATTACTCTTACTATATTTCTTAGCAATACTTACAACTAATCTGAGGTTAGCAGTTATGAGTAGCTGTTGTGCTTCCTCGTTTCCTTTTTCTATTCTCTTTGCCAGAACAACTTCCTCCTCACCTGTTAGTAATGGAATTCTACCGATTTCATACAGATATGATCTAATAGCGTCAGTAGAGAGAGTTGTTTGTATAGATTTAAGAATTTTAATCTTTTTCTCTAGTGTTAACTCTTCTTTTGTTGATGTGTCAATATTATCTTCAGGCTCTAATACCTCTATTTCATTATCTTGTAGCTTCTCAAAAATACTATCCAGTAAATCAATATCTTCTTCTATTGTTGGAAAAACATCCAAAAGATCCTCTTGTGTTAGGAATCCTTGTTCTTTTCCTTTTTTTATTAGAAAATTGATGGCCTTACTGTTATTCGGCATATTTAAATTATGATATAATTTAAGTATATGGACAATAAGAATAATAATAACACATTAGAAGAAAAACAGTTTTTTATCGACTCTATATCGAGATTTTGTGACAAATGTGGCACTGCGTATACTCCTGATGATGTTAATATCGTCCAGAACACTGGTGCGACAACGATTATACACTTTTCCTGTAGTAATTGCAAAGCTAGACATATAGCAACTTTTGTTAGGACTCTTGGTTTAAGTCAAAGAGTGCCTCTTAATACAGATTTAGGTGTAGATGAAATTAAGGCATTTTCTGAAATGGAGGAAATTTCTTTGCAGGAGATTTTAAATATGTATACTATTTTGAAGAAAAGTTCTGCTACTAAGATTTAGTTAGGAATACTCCAAACTATGTTGAATTTAGTGTTTCTGTTTAATTCAAACAGGCTTGATAGTTGATTGCTTATTATATTGAAATTGGGAGAACTTCTTAGTTTCCATGTTGTAGGGTATGTTATGTCGAGTTTGTAGGCATAATTTCGTTCTCCTGCTTGTTTAAATATATTCAAATCTAGGAAGAGATCTGTACCGTTCTGTATGATTGGAAAGTTGGAAGGGTTACTGTCTTTACTAACCCTGTAAGATATCTGCAATGTTGATACACTTTTGATTTTTGTATTAAACCACCCACCTATTACTTTAAATCCGTTCTCTCTGAAAGTATCAAACTTATTATTTTCAAAACCTTCTACTTTGGTAACTACTGCTTCTGCAGGAATATATATTCTCTCATAGTTTATGTAGTCTCCGTATGGATATATATCTGATGTTGATTTATTCTCAACAGAAAGTGTATATGCAAAGTCAATGTTTTTTTCATTCTTTATATCTACAACCAATGAATGATTCTTATCTAAGTAGAGATTAGCTTTGTTGCCTCCCCAGTTCCAGTCTACTACTGCTGGTGCACTGTTAAATTTGGTGTCTAAAGATCCAGCCCACTCTCGCTTATCAAAGAAAGAGAAAGCATTGGGGTTTTTGAATGTAGCTTGAAGATGTTTTTCATCTAGCGATGAAATGAAGACATCTTTTAGTTCTACCATACTGGCAATATTCATAGATAGTATTTTTTTAACTATCTCATTAGCCAGATTGGCTAGAAAAGAAGATTTTTGTGTAGAACCAGGAGTAAATTCTTCGTGCATGTCAAATATCTTCGTATATATATTTTGGCTTGTAATTATTTCACTCTCTCCCGGTACTTGTATTCCTCCCCACTTATCTAGTAACTTCTGTAGAAATGCAATATCCATTGTTATTAAGCCATCTATTCTAGAACTTATTCCTAAATCTTTTGTAAATACCTCCGAAGCTTTTAAGGTTTCTGTTAAATCGGGATTCCAGTTTACTAGAGAAAAAGACCATTTTGGAAGATCTAAAGCTTTTGCCATTGATGTGGGAGGAGTATATGTCTTCCCTTGAATCTTTAGTGTTCCATCAGCGTTATATATATCATCGACAAAAATCTCTCTAATTTGACCACCTTCTATTCCTAAAATACCGTAACTTGTAGCCCAACCTCCTGTTGCTCTAATCTCAGACTCATTTTGTAAAAGAATTAAGTACCTCTGTCTTTCATCTTTACCAAGAAGATTTGGGAGAAAAGCCATTGCTTCTTTGTAGCCTTTGGTCCCTTCATCTATTAATTGAATATAGTCTTTTATCTTGAGTACTCCATCCTGCATAGATTTAGGAAAGGCTGTGGTATCGACTTTCTTCATTATTTCAGAAGAAAGTGAAATCCTGTATGAAGCTTCATCTAATTTGTATGAGTTTCTTGTCATTTCATTTAAATATTCACGATACTCTCTCGACGAGGAGGGAGTGGAATTTTGAAAGTCTATTGCAGGCTGAAAATCTTTTATATATGCAGCGAGAGGGGAGGTTGCTTCAAACAGAAGTTTCGCGCCTTTTGTAGCATGTTCGCCTGCCTGTATCATTTGCATACCATTACTGTAAAGTTGTTCTTGGTTTGCTAACGTGAACATCCATCTCAAACTTGCAGTGCTATCTGAGACTCTGTCTAGATTCTTCTCTATAATCTCTATGTTCTTAATGTTTTCACTTTGGGTATTATCAAAAAATGTTGTAGAGAGTTGCTTAGTTGTCTTGTTTATAATGTAGAGTCCTAAAGATGTTGCAATGATTGGATAAATAATGAAGTATGTTAATAATAGTATTGCTATTGTTATTCCTAATGTTTTTAAGAATGTTTTACCTGTTATTGTCTCTACTGTTCTTTTACTGAAAAAGGATCGTATTGGAGAGGTAATATTAGATACTAAAGTACCTAGTCCTGTTTTACTAACTTTGATGTTTTTATTTTTACTTGTACTATCGACTTTCTTCAAATCTTTTACAATATCCCATGTTTTGTTTATTTGTCCGTAGTAGTTTTGTAATTGTTCTATGAATGCTTCTTCTAAAGAAACTTGTTGAGTCCACCCATACTTACTTGCATGTGGTGCAGGTACATAAAGATCTTGTATGGTGAATTTCTCATTAGGATCATCCATAAATCTTATACTTTGAGCCTCTGTGTTGAGTTCTAATAGTTTGTAGGCTAAAGAAAGGGTTGTGTAGTTGTTTTTGTTTGCTAGAGTAATTACTTCCTTTTTGGTGTTATCTACAAACGTGAGCTTTAAGACGCCAAAAGTAGCATCTTGTTCATTTATTAGGTTATGGATATCTAAACCTTCTCCATTTATGGTTATTTGAGCTTTAGATACCGCATCTTTAAACATAGTGTCTAAAGATGGAATTTCTATCTTGTCGATTCCTTTGCCTATCAATGTTCCTAGTCTGATAATTCTAAGATTTGTATTTGTTTTATCTCCAAACTCTGCTACCAGATTTTCACAATATTTCTGTAATTCTATATTTGAATATGGTGATGGAGTAGCTAAATTTTCATTATTTGTTCTATTTGCTAGTTCTCTGTTTAACGCTAGAGATGTTATGAGTGTGAATTTTGCATTTTTCTCCTTTGTGTTCAGGAGTGATTGCTCTAAATATTTTGTTTCAGTAAGGAAATCTTTACTTGTAAATTCTTCTTGTTGTAGTTTGTCGTTTAGAAAGTAGAACAGGTAATCGAATCTTTTTATATTTTTGAAAAGAGAATCAAAGCCTTTGTAGTCAAAGAAATCAACAAGATCAGATTTCTTTAGTTCAGATATATATTTCTTTGTAGAACTGTTGAATTTATCTATTATGACAACATAGCTTCCTTGTTCTATCAAGGTTTTAGCTATTAAATATCCTAATCTATTGCCACCTCCAACCATTACAGTTATTGGGGTCTGACTTTTTATTTGGTTTATTCGTAAATTACTCATTTTGCTCCTCCTCTAAAAGTATCGGTATTGGAAAGTGGAAAGTTTTTAAATTAAGCTGATACCCTTCTCTTACAAGGATAGGGATTTCTATTGCTTCGTAACCGTGTGCATATACTTTTACTTCATACTGTCCAGTATTTAGAAGATGATTTGCTATGGATTTAGTATCCATTAAATCTTTATCTATATATATTTTGGCATTCTCAATATTACTTATTACAGTTACATGTCCTTTTCCTTTTTCTACAACTTTTACAGGGGTATAGTAGAGTATGGTTCCGTTAATGTTGTCGTCTGGTCCAATCTCTATATCTACTCTAGCAGTAGTATTTTTAGAAAGTTCTATGTTAAATGATTGTTTTTTGTAGAAAGCTTCTTCTGTAGTAATTCGTTGCAGTTCTACCAAATATTCTCCTTCTGGCAGATTTTCTACAGTAACAGGAGTTTCTCCGTATTCTTTTCCATTAATCCATACTTTAGATTTACTGTGTTGGCTAACAACTTCTATTGTTGTGTTGTTGTAAAAGGTATTAACAAAAGGTAGTCTACCTATCAAACTTTTTATTGGTATGAAATAGAAAAGTATTGACGATACTATTATTAATGCGATTATCAACAAGGCAGTTTTTCCGCTTTTCATATTTTCAATTATAGTGAGAAGTTTAACAGATGTCTATGTTTAGTAAGAATATTTTGATTCTGGAGATTTTTCTTTTTCCTCCTTAATCTTTTTCTTTTTCGAAATTATGTTCATTAAAACTATTAAAATGATTGCTATACCAACAACAAATATAAGTGCAAAGTATCGCATTGCACCTGTTGCCAAAATAGCAAATGAACCTAAAACGAATGTTATTCCTGCTTCTAAGAGAACAATATTTCTTCTGCTGAGACCTAATGCTATCAATTGATGATGGAAATGGTCAGGTCCATTTATTCTCATAAGTTCAACAAAGCTTTTTGGTTTGTATGTAATGTATCTTTTTACTATGACATATGCAAAATCTACTAATGGCACGATTAAAAGCATGATTGTTGTTGAGAGTTTTGTATCTGCAATTATCGCAAGTAAGCAAATCATAAAGCCGTATACTGTTTTGCCTGCAGAACCAGTCATAATCTTCTGAGGGGGCATTGCAAAAACCAAGAAAAGAAGTAAACCACCTACCATAAATATTGACACTGTGGACGCAAATACAGAATTAAATCTGACACCAATAATGAAGATTAATGTGAATATGACGATAGAATTTGCTTCAATTATTCCAGGTGATCCTGCAGTCCACTTAAATGCATTTATACAAACGACTATCCATACTATTAGGAAAAGATCGCCTGGTAGTACTAAAGATTGTTGTATTCCTAAAAGTGAAAAATTCCATGTATACCAATCTAAATTAATAGAGCCGATTGAGAGATCTGTTAGATTAATGACAGAGAAAGCAATGATAGTTGCTGATATTGTCTGGTACAAAAATTGCGTTTTAGCAGGTAAATTTAGTATATCATCTAAAGCTGAACCAATTACTAGTATGGCTAAAGCTAAAATGATGGGTATTGTGAAGCTATCTAATCTAAAAGAAATTAAGATTAGTAAAAGTGTTGGTACTGTTATTGCTAGGCCTCCTAATGCAGGAGTTATGCCTTCGTGCAGTGCTTTCTCCTGATTATCAAAAGTTTTTCCTTTCCTTTTAATACCTGGTTTGTATGTTATGTCATGTTTTAATGCTATCTGCCCTATTATTGGTGTTAATACAAGAGAACAGAGTAGTCCTAATAGAAAAATGTAGAAATAATCAAAATATTTTGCATATTCAGTAGAATTTAGAATGTTTAGCTTAAATGAACTAAGCAATTTATTCAAAAATTCCGTTGTTATTGACATATCCATATTATTGTAGTGAAAGTAGTTCAATTAAAATAATGCTTTGTGCAATTATGCACAAAAGTACAACAATCATTAGTAATTTGATTAAACTTTTCTCTTTGTTGTAATTTGTTGGTACTACAAAGAAAGAAGGTATTAAAACAGATGTGGAGATTATTGGATAGATCCAAATGTGTTTTTTCTCTACCAATTTGTCTCGTACTACTATGAAATATCTGTATATTGGCAAGTATTGAGGTAAAGTATCGTAATTCTTTTGAATAGAGTATATCTGATAGAGTATTAAGATAACTCCTATGACAAGCATTGCCCACAGGATTGGATCTTTGAGAAATTTAAGAATTTCAAACTTTAGTACAGTATCATCGAACTTCCTTTTAATCTTGTAAAATCTATTACTAAAAGGTTCTTTTATGTCTAATCCTAGCTGTTTGTACTCCTCTTCCTTTACTGTTTTCTTACTTTTTGACATAGCAGAATTATACCATAGGAGAAAAGAAGATTAAGTGTGAGAGTACTATATCCTTTTTTGAAATAGTGTTAGATATTGATCAAATGATAAATGTTGTGGGCGTTTGTCTAGTAAATCTTTCTCTTTATCACTAATTTCAAATTTCATACCTTTCAAATTGTTAGCTAAGGTCTTTCTTGGTTGCTTGAAACATCGGATTAAAAAATTCTCAAAATCTTTACTGTTTTTAATTTTTCTGTTTAATGGTTTAAATGTGATTAAAGAGCTATTAACCTTAGGTTTTGGTCTAAATGAGGTAGGAGATATATCAAAAAGTTTTTTTGCTTCAGTAAATATTTCTGTTTGTAGAGAAAGCAAGTTGTTATTTGGTTCTCTATCTGTATATTTCTGTGCTACTTCTTTCTGAATTATGAAAAAAGATTGTGTGTTAAAATATTTAGAAATAATAATCTTTTTGATAATTTTCTTACTAACATTGTAAGGAAGAGAACCAAAAAAGAGTATTCTTTTTTTAGAATAATTCTCTAATTCAGAAAAATCCCAATCAAGAAAATCTTTGTTTAGTATTGTGTAGTTAGGATATGTGAGGCTTAAATTTTTAGCTAAATTATCATCCTTTTCAATAATAATGACATTCTCATTATATGAATTAAAAATATTTGTAAAGTATCCTTCTCCTGCTCCTATCTCTACTATTACATCATGATTAACTGCAACAATCTTTTTAACAATCTGTTCAGCTAAATTTTTGTTTACAAAGAAATTTTGTCCTAAAGATTTTTTCTCTTTCATTTATATAACTCTAAAATCCCAAATATCATTCTCTTTTTTGTATTTAGTTTTGCATTTCTTACACTGTGCTTCTGTTGAAGATTTGAATAATAGGTCTGATTTACATTTTGGACAGAGTAATATTTGATTTAAGTCACCAGTAATATTTCTCTTTTTTCCTTTCTTTACTTTACTAACAAAAATTATACTTGGTGATATATTTGTCCATGAAAGTGTGTTTTGGAAAATTCTTTCGAAGAACATCATTATATCTTCATTAAAAATCTTTTTAAGAAAAGGAATTCTTAAATATGAACAACCATACTTTCTTTTTATTGTAAAACCAACTTCTTCTAACTTCTCTTTGATATCTTTAGGGTGATAGTTGAAGAAAATGCCTTTTAATCCTTCTCTTGTACCCTCTCCATTTGAAAGAGGATGCTCGTATGGAGTTTTGTCAAAGAATTTGAAATTAAGTTGCAAGAGTGCTTTTATTGATGCTTTTAAATGTACTTTGTTTGGTATTTCTTGTACATATGTTGAATTGTTAGCCATCACTCTTGCTATTTCTTTGAAATATGTAGGTACATCTTCTATATGATGAAGTACCCGGACCATTAACGCTCCATCAAACGTATTATTTTTAAATGGTAATTTGTAGGCATTACCTGCTAGAAGTATGGCGTTTGGATATCGTGATAGTATGCTATCTCTGTTTTTTTGCAATGTTTTCATAGAGAAGTCGCAAATGATGGGGTTGGAGTAGCTAGGATAATATGTTGATGTGAGTCTTCCGTATGAGCCTCCAATATCAAGAAACCAAATACCTGTTTCTTCTCTGAATATCTTGTTTAATACATTCTTCTCTGCAAGATTTTCATAACCTCTATTTTTCCAATATGAGGAGTAATCATAGCCAAAAAGATCGTAATCAGTTACTTCATTTTTCATTTTTAAGGGAATTGATTATTTTAGTTGTTTCTTCTAACTTCTTCAAAAGTTCTACCTCTTTATTATTATGACCCATCTCTTCAGTCATTGCTATTCGAGAAGAAAGATTCTTTTGTAAAGCTCTGTAGTATTCTATTTTGATCTTCTTTTTCAAAAATTTTAGTTCTTCCAAAATATCCTCTTTCTTTGTAGCTAAATCTGTAGCTTGAAATATGAGGTCTTCTAGTATTTCTTTAGCTTCTGGATTATCGGCAAATTTCTGAAAGAATTTCTCTTTGTCAAAATTATCCCAATCTTTGAAAAGTGCCGAGTAAATCTCATGGTAATTGGTTGATTCAAAGTACTTTGTAGGGAGTAGATCTTTTCCCGTTATACCAACATTTTGTAAAATTATGTACAGTAAGTATCGGTGGTACAAAGCAGTGTTTTTTCCTTTACTGGAGCGGGTTTGTGTGGGATGTGAGGTCAGACCTAGGTCGGACCTCTTCGTGAAACCAGTCGTAGTAAGGGTTTTCGAGGGGTGTCCGATTTTGGCTATCTTACGGTATTTTTCGATGTACAATTTCCTTGTTATATCGTCCTTTACAAAATCGAGCAAAGGTTCGATTACTTTTCTCACTTTATTCACATCTTCAAGCCTACTTAAATCCTTATCTTCTATTGTATTATTCAATATCTGTACAAATGCCTCCACCTTATTATTCATTGCAGTCTCCATCTGTTTTGGATCTTTCTGAAGCATCTCGTCAATATCTTTGTACGGTAAAGAAGTTGTAGCATACGGACTGATTCCTATCTCTGATGACAACTTAAACGCTCTAATTAAAGCAGCTTTTCCTGCATTGTCACTATCAAAAAAGAACAAAATGTTTTTTGTAAATGTAGATAAGGACTGCAATTGTTCTTTAGTTAAACTTGTCCCTAATGGAGCAACTATATTTTTGTACCCATTTTGATGTGCTGATATGACATCTGTTGAGCCTTCACATACAATTGCCAAGTCTTGTTTCCTTATCTCCTGCTTTGCTTCGTACAAACCGAAGAGATTATCTTTTTTATGGAAAAGAGGTGTCTCTGGAGTATTCATATATTTTGGTCCCCAATCATTTCCTGGTAAAATTCTTGCAGTAAAACCAATTACAGCACCTTTCTTTGATCTAATTGGGAACATAATTCTGTCGTAGAATTTCTCCTTTATTATACCGTTCTTCTCAGTAAAGAGACCTGTATCTAACATCTCTTTTTTTGTAATCTTTTTGTAAGAGTTTATTTCTTTTATCAATTGAGGTCTTCTTGGAGCGTATCCTACACCGAAAGTTTTAATGGAGGCTTTTGTAAATCCTCTGTCTTCTAAATACTTTGATGCAACTTTGTTCAAACGAAGCTGTTTGTAATAGTATTTTGTTGCTATGTAGTTAATCTCTTCTAAAAGTTTGTACTTTGAATTACTTTGAAATTTCTTTAGTTCAACACCTGCTTCTTTTGCTAATTTTTCTAAAGTCTCTGGAAAGTCTAAATTCTCTATCTTCTGTACAAAATTGAAAATATCTCCTGACTCGTTACAACCAAAACACTTGTATCGTTGTATATCTGGACTGACCATAAATGAGGGAGTCTTCTCTTTATGGAAAGGACATAGCCCTGAAAAGTTCTTCCCTGTTTGCTTTAGTTGAACATATTTACCTATGACTTGGACGATGTCTAATCTGTCTTTGATCTCTGCAATCTGATTATTGTTATCCATTGTGGATATTATACCATTAATCGCAGGTTATCTTCCCATCTAAGACATTACATTGCATCTCCGCTACTCCTGTACTACTTTTACTATGCCACTCTACGATTTCGTTATTAAAGTATATCTCTGTACTACTAAGCCTTCCTGTTATGATATGTAGCGTTTTCTCTATCTTAAACTCAGTTTCTGAAGGTTCTACTATTTTTGCAATTTTGTTCTCACTATCTATATCTAGTTTGACCCATGCAGGTGCTTCTTTGATTTTTAACTTGATTATGTTTTCTTGAGGTATCTCTTCCTGCTTAACCTCTTCTTTTTTGTAAGTAATTTTTCTAGTTTCTACAGTTTCTAATACATTGTTGTTATTCTTTTTTGCTTTAATAGTAACGATATTTATTCCTTCATTTAGTTTGATATCTTTTTCAAAATCTCCGTATTCATTTCGTTCTACTACTACATCATTAATTTCTACAGAAGCGTTCTCTGAAACTTTTCCAGTTAATTTAATTGTTTCCTCTGTTACTGTAATGTCTTGTTGAGGCTCTATGATTGTAAGTTTTGGTGGTGTTTGAAATTTGTATATCTGAAAAGAGATATAGGCGATGATTCCTAGGGAAAAAAGAACAAGTATTGCTGTTATGAATAGTTGAGGAGTAAATCTGTGTCTTTTTGTTTTAAATATATCTTGTTTATTACCTTTGTCTTGATCTTTTGTGTCAGGCACATGATTTGTTCTTCTGTAGAGGGCTAATACTTTTTTAACATCTAATCCTAAATATTCAGCATATATCTTTATGAAGCCTTTTAGAAATACTTCAGATTCAAATGGAGAGAATTCATCTTTCTCTATGAATTGTAGAAATCTTTTTTGTATTTTTGTTTCTGAAGCTGCTACATCTAGAGAAATACGAAGCTGTTGTCTTTTGTTTTTGACGACTTGTCCTACGGTGATCATTCTACTGTATTCTACTACTATCTTCCTTGTTCGTCATCTTCACTCTTGCCTAGTATCTCTTCTTTTGATTTTACTAAAACTTTTCTTGGTTTTGATCCTTCTTCTGGACCTATTGCACCTGCTTCGTACAGTTCATCTATTAGTCTTGCGGCTTTGTTGTAACCTATCCTCATTTTTCTTTGTAAGAATGAAGATGAGGCTTTCTGTGTAAGAACAACTACCTCTAATGCTTTTTCAAAGTCTGGGTCTCTAGATCCTCCTGATGATGAAGTGACTCCATCTTTTCCTTTTTCCATTGCCTGTGCTAAATCCTGAGAATATTCAATATCTTCTTCGGATACTTGTTCTTTTATCTTAGTTATGATGTTTTCTGTATCTTCTGTAGAGGTGTATGTTCCTTGTATTCGGAGGGCTTTTGGAGTTGTTTGATCTTTGTATAGCATATCACCGTTGCCCAAGAGTGTTTCAGCTCCTCCTTCATCTAAGATGACTCTTGAGTCTATGAGGGTAGATACTGCAAATGCCATTCTACCAGGAATGTTAGACTTAATGAGTCCAGTTATGACGTTGACTGTTGGTTTCTGTGTCGCCAGAATTAAGTGTATGCCAACTGCTCTACCCATCTGTGCTAGTCTCTGAATTTTCGTTTCAACTTCTATACCTGATGTGAGCATGAGGTCTGCCATTTCATCGATTACTACAACAATGTAGGGCATTGCAGTGAATCCCATTTTCTTATTGTACTCTGCCAGTTTCTTGGCACGTGTTTGTTTTAGCTGTCTGTATCTTCTCATCATTTCCTCTATTACCCAATCCAGTGCATTTGCTGTTAAAGAAACATCTGTAATGACAGGATTTAGTAAGTGTGGTATGCCGTTGTATGCTGCCATTTCTACACCCATTTTAGGGTCTACCATGATGAATTTAACTTCATCAGGTGTTTTTGTCATCAAAAGTCCTGCTAGTAAGGAGTTGATAGCTACAGATTTACCTGTTCCTGTTGCTCCTGCTACTAGTAAGTGTGGAATTTTGGCTAAATCTTTAATCATTGTCTTCCCGGTAATGTCCTTACCTAGTATTAGTGGTAACTCATATTTGTTAGGATCCTGCTTAACTTCCTGTCTTAATTTCTTAACCATGTCCTTGGTATATACAAAGTTTGGTGTAGGGTTTGGAATTTCTACGCCAATGAACGAAGTACCTGGTATTGGTGCTTCTATACGTAGTGATGCTGTTTGTGATGCTAATGCTAATGCTAGGTCATTGCTTAAGTTCTTAACTTTTGACACCTTTGTTCCTGTACTGATGCTTATGGAGAATCTCAATACTGTTGGTCCTACAGCTATTGCTACTACTTTTGATTGTATTCCAAAGTTTCTCAGAGTTACCTCTATGATCCTTGCTTTCTCTTTGTATATTCTTTCATCTTGTTTCTGATGCTCTTTCTCTTGCAATATATCTACTGATGGGAATATCCAATTAGTAAATCTAGGTTGTTGTGGTTGTTGCTCATCTTCGTTTACAGGACCTGTAGGTATATCTTGTATGTTGTTTTGTTGATTGAAGTCATCATTTTCGTAAGTTTCCTCAGGTTCTTTGTTCATATCTCTGTTCAATATTTCATCTAATCTCTTCTCTTGCTCTTCTTCATCATGATGTTCTACATACGGTTCTGTTGGTAACTCTCCATTACTTATCTGTATGTCGTCTTTCTTTTCAAAACCAATCTTTTTAAAGAAGTCCTTTAAATCAAACCCTTTCTTTTGTTCATCTTTCTGATCAGGAATCTTGTTTTCTACAAAGTCTCTAATTTGTTCTAATGTTGTTCCAGTAATTAGAGAGAATGCAATTACAAGGATAATTATGACAATGAGGATTTCTATGAAGTTGCCAAAGACACTATTTAGAGAGAGGTGCATTTCTTTACCTAGTTCTCCACCAGCTCCTCGTAGTGAGTCTTGGTTGTTGATTTGTTCTGGTGCTAACCAAAAGGAAAGTAGTATTCCCAATGCTAGAGAGAAGAGTAAAAAGCCAAAGGCTTGACCTTTAGAGATGAACTTTTTGTTTTTAGAAAGGAAGAAGAAGGAACAGTATACTAGTAGTATTCCCCATGCTATTGCTGAGTATCCTAACTTAAGGGCTATGGTGTCAAAGAGTTTGGATTGTTCTAGTATGAATGGTGATATGAGGACAATTAATCCTAATACAAATACAATGAGACCGAAGAGTATTTTGGTTTCATTGCTTTGTATTGTTATTTCTTTGTTTTTTTTCTTTTTAGACATAGTTATTTCTTTGCAAAGATTAACGAATTTTGTGAGGCATTGTTATTCAGTATATATAATTGGGAGAGTAAAATACAGGGGGTGTTTTTAGAATGTGTGAGAATGTAGAGATTGACTAGTGTATGTGTCCTATAGTATAATATATGTATATCTAAATGATATTAAATATCTTAGATATACTGCTCTTTAACAAGAATTACAACTTATTCCTCAATGTGTTTTACAGTTCCTAACTTGTATCTAGTGATGGGTATATGTTTGGAGTTGTAAAACAAAAAAATAGAAAAGAGGAAAGATGGTAAAAGATTCCATACCTAGGAGGGATTCTGTCCCTCAGGACGGTGAGTGGAGGGAAAAAGAAAAAAAACAAAGACAAGAGGACAGAGTATATAAATATTGCTCTGTTCCCGGAGTGCTTGCGGCACTATGTCTGTTTTTCTTTATTTTTACTATCCCGCCGACAAGCAAGTATGTGTATTATCGGATTATAGGTCAACAAGTAGTTGACCTAGAGCTGGAAAGTTACACCTATTTTTTGTTTATTCTAACAGGTGGACTTTTTGGATTCTTTATTTCCCTGCTATTTATATGCCGTCGTTGGGCAAAAAAGACGCCATACGTCGGTAAAAGGAGAAGAAGCATATGGAAATAGAAAAGTTGTAATTCGCGAAGAAAGGGGATATTATTCGATTGCTATACATAGCATCTTTATTATCCCCTTTCATCCCTTTTTTGTATTTTTTTAACAAAATGCTGAATATTCCTACAAAACCTTTGACTATTCTTCACAAGTATGATAATATCCTCCAAGTCCTTGGATTTTTGCTTAAAGAAGTGGTATCGTATTGCGTTCTTTTTGAATATCGCTTCATCAAGTAACATGTTATAACATAACTAAATATTTACCCTATGCTAAAACCTAAAAGAAACAGATCTGGAAGGCTAAATCTAGGCCTTGACTATTCCAGAGAATTTAATTTCCCTAGCCTAATAGAGGCACAGATAGCATCATTCGAGAATTTCAAAAAGAATGGATTCCAAAATCTATTTGACGAAATCAATCCTGTAAAGGATACGATGGAGAGAATGTGGACTTTGGAATTTAAGAATTTTAGATATGGAGATCCGTATAGAACCATAGAAGAAGCTATTGGTAAAGGTTTGTCATATGAAATTCCAGTATATGCAACAGTTCAGTTAATGAATAACAAAACTGGTGAGATTAAGGAACAAGAAATCTTCATTACAGACTTGCCATGTATGACAGATGATGGTGTATTTGTATTTAATGGAGTTAGAAGAGTAGTTACACACCAGATTGTTAGAGCAGAAGGAGTCCTTTACGAGGAAGCAGAGAAACTTCCAACTAGGTCAATCTACAAAGTAAGATTGATGCCTGAGAAAGGACCTTGGTATGAGATTGATACAAACAGACATAATGTTATTGCAATGAGAATTTTACCAAAAAGACCTAAGGTACTAATTACAGAATTGTTAAGAGTATTCGGTTGGGAAAGTGATGATGAAATTAGAAAGCTGTTTGCAGATGTAGATACACACGAGGAAAACAAATATATTGAGGCAACACTAGCTAGGGACTTTACCAAAAACAAAGAAGAGGCAGTAATTAGTATTTACAACAAACTAAGACCAGACGAATCAGTTACTTTAGAAAGTGCAGAGAGATATATTAAGAGTAACTTCTTTAATGTAAGAAAGTTTAATCTTGGTAGGATTGGAAGATATCAACTAAACAGAAAACTAGGTACTACATACGATATTAACAACAAGGATGAAGTAGTTCTCTATCCTTACGATATTGTTTTAGCTGTTAGAAAACTAATTCAGATTAATAATGGAGAAGTTGAACCTGACGATATCGACCATCTATGTAACAGAAGAATCAGGAGTGTTGGTGAAATAATTGAGAGACAGCTTAATGGAGCAATTAGAAGACTTGAGAAAAATATTAAAGACAAAATGAGTTTGTACGGTCAAGATGCAAAGGTTACCCCTTCTATGCTTGTAAGTACCAAACCTATTTCTGCATCTTTGCAATCATTCTTTGGTGCAAATGCTCTTTCTAGCTTCATGGATCAGGAAAATATTCTTTCAGAATTAGAGAACAAGAGAAAGGTTACAGCAGGAGGACCTGGTGGTATTGCTAAAGAGAGAGCTACATTCTCAATTAGAGAGGTACATAATTCTCACTACTCCAAATTTGATCCTGTAACAAGTCCTGAGAGTGCTAATATTGGTGTTGTTACCCAATTAGCTACGCTTGCTAGAATTAATGAATTTGGTTTCTTAGAGGCACCGTATAACAAGGTGTATAACAAAGTGAAGAATAATAAGAAAGATTTGGTAAACAGAATACTTTCTAAAGAATTAAAAGCAGGGAAGAAAGTTATAGCAAAAGCAAAGACAAAGATTGATGAGAAGTTAGCAGAGAAGATTGTAAAAGAGAAAAGTATTAAAGAGGTTGATGTTGTCCCATTTGTAGCTGATGAAGTAGAATATTTAGATGCAATGGATGAGGAAAAATATCAAATTTCTTCCGCTACTGTTAAAAAAGATGAATATGGTAATATCCTTGATACCCTACTTCCTGTAAGATACAAAGGAGATTTTTCATTAGAAGATGCAACAATAGTTACACATATTGATGCAATTGCAAGTCAACAGGCAGGTCTTGGAATGTCACTAATACCATTTGTTTCCCACAATGATGCTATGAGGGCATTAGTTGGAGCAAATCAGCAAAGACAAGCAGTTCCTTTGATCAAACAGCAAGCTCCTCTTGTAGGAACAGGTATGGAAGAAGTTGTTGCTAGACAATCTTCATGGGGTATATTTGCTGAAGAAGATGGTGAAGTTTTAGCATCTGATGGGAAAAGAATGTCTGTTAAATATGCAAAATCGGGAGTCAAAGATTATGAATTAACAACTTTCTACAGAAGTAATGCAAATACCTGCTTTACGCAGAAACCAGTATTAAATGTAGGAGATAAATTTAAAAAGGGAGATGTTTTAGTAGATGGTCCAACTATGGAGAATGGAGAGTTTGCAGTAGGTACGAACCTAAGAGCAGCATTGATGTTCTACGAGGGATACAACTACGAGGACTCTGTAATTATTTCAGATAGAATTGTTAAGGAAGATCTTTTGACATCAGTTCACATACGAGAGTATTCTGTAGATATCAGAGATACAGAACTAGGACCTGAAGTCATTACAGCCGATATTCCTCATGTAAATGACAGAATATTACACAAGCTAGATGAGATGGGTATTGTTAGATCAGGAGTAAGAGTAAAATCTGGAGATATTCTTGTAGGTGTTGTTGCTCCTAGAGGAGAAAAAGAATTAACAGCTGAGGAGAGATTGTTGAGAGCAATTTTTGGTGAATCAGCAAGTGATGTAAGAGACAACTCATTGAGAATTCCACACGGAGAAGAGGGAATTGTAATCAGAAGTCAAATGCTTTCGACAGATAAAGGAGATAAATTGCCACCAGGTGTTCTACATCAGGTCAAGGTATGGGTAGCAAATACAAAGAAGATTGGTTTTGGAGATAAAATATCAGGTAGACATGGAGACAAAAATACAATCGCTGCTATTAGACCAATAGAGGATATGCCATTTACAGAAGATGGTGTTCCTGTTGATATTGTTCTAACCCCAACATTCTTAAAGAGAATGAATATGGGACAAGCAGAGGAAGTACACTTTGGAAGGTTTGCAGATATTTTGAAAGAAAAATTTGCTTTCCCAATTTTTGAAGGAGAGAATTTAGAGTGGTTAGGTGAAGAACTAAAAAAGAAAGGTTCTTCTTTAGAACAAAGAGTTGATCTTTATGATGGAAGAACAGGAAAGAAATTTCCAAACAAAGTTACAGTAGGTATGAAGTATGTGTTGAAGCTACATCATATTGCAGACGAGAAAGTACATGCTAGATCTACAGGTCCATATACAGCTGTAGCACAACAGCCAATTGGAGGAAAAGCACAGATGGGTGGTCAGAGATTTGGAGAAATGGAAGTCTGGGCATTAGAAGCACATAGTGCACCTTACGCTTTACAAGAAATGCTCACTATTAAATCTGACGATGTAAAAGGAAGATCAGCTGCATACAAAGCTATCATTCACGGAGACAAGATAGAAAGTGTAAATATACCAGAGTCATTCAAGGTGCTTGTTAGAGAATTGAATGCACTTTGTTTGAATATCGATTTAATTTCTACAAAGAGTAACGAAGAAGAGGAGGTTACAATAAATGAAGAGAAATAATAAAACAAAAATGGGAGACTTTGATATTCTCAAAATAACTCTCGCTTCACCTGATGAAATTCTTGATTGGTCATATGGAGAAGTTACCAAAGCAGAAACCATTAACTACAGAACATTCAGGGCTGAACCTGATGGACTCTTCTGTGAGAAAATCTTTGGTCCTACCAAGAATTACGAATGTTACTGTGGAAAGTACAAGAAGATTAGGTACAAGGGTATTGTTTGCGATAAGTGTGGTGTTGAAGTTACATCTCAAGATGTAAGAAGAGCGAGGATGGGACATATAGATTTGGCTATTCCTGTTGCACATGTTTGGTATGCATATGGGATTCCAAATAAAATGTCCATTGTTTTAGATATCCCACATAAGAAAATTCTTTCTGTAATATACTACACGAGATATATGGTTGTTTCTGTTGAAACAGAACAGAGGGAAGCAATTCTTGTAAAGGCAAGAGATTTGAAGGAAGAAGAAATTAAAGCATTACATCAAGAATTGGAAGATGAGCTAAAGGCCACAACGGAGGCTTTTGATACAGAATTGAAAGAAGAGAAGAAGAGTAAAAAGAAAGGAAAAGATTTTAAAGTTAGTCAGATAGAGCATAAGAGAAATCAAGCTTTGGCAAAGGTAAGGAAAGATTATGCTGAGAAGGAGGAAGAATTAGAATCTTACTATTCAAAGATAGAACAAGTAATTGAGAAGTTAGAAGTAGGTACAGTTCTTTCAGAAGATGAATACTCTGATTTAGCAGATAGGGATCTTGTCTTCTTTGAAGCTATGATGGGTGCAGAAGCGATAGAAAAACTTCTAGAAAATCTTGATTTAGAGGGTGAAATTGCTAAATTAAGACAGAATTTAGTAAAAGAAAAGGGAGAGAAGAGATCAGCAACTATTAGGAGAATGCAGTATTTAGAAGGTTTCTTAAAGAACAATATTAAACCATCTTGGATGGTAATTAGGACATTACCTGTGCTTCCTCCAGAGTTGAGACCAATAATCCCTCTTTCAGGAGGTAAATTTGCAACTTCAGACCTTAATGATTTGTATAGAAGAATTATTAACAGAAACAATAGGTTGAAGAAATTGATAGAGATAGGAGCTCCTGATGTTATCTTAAGAAATGAAAAGAGAATGTTGCAGGAGTCTGTAGATGCATTGATTGATAACTCACATAGACCTTCTAAGGCTATGATGAATAGTAAGAGATTACCGTATCAGTCATTAACAGATGATCTTAGAGGTAAGAAAGGTATCTTTAGAAAGAATCTACTTGGTAAAAGAGTTGATTACTCTGGTCGTGCAGTTATTGATGGTGATCCAAGTTTAAAATTTGATCAGTGTGGCTTACCAAAGTCTGTTGCTTTAGAGATGTTTAAACCATTTGTAATATTTCAGCTTCTAAATAGAGAGTTGGCTCCTAATGTAAGAATTGCTAAAGACATGTTAGAAGAAGAATCAGATGTAATTTGGGATATTCTTGAAGATGTAATTAAAAATAAGCCTGTTTTGTTAAATAGAGCTCCTACCCTACATAAATATAGTGTACAGGCATTCTATCCTAGATTGGTAGAGGGAGAATCTATTAGAATTCATCCTTTGGTATGTAAAGCTTTTAATGCTGACTTTGATGGAGATCAAATGGCAGTGCATGTCCTCTTAACAGATGAAGCTATTGATGAAGCAAAGAAAGAGATGATGTCTTCATTGAATATTGTAAACATTTCAAATGGTCAGGTATTAGCATCTCCTGCTAAAGAAATGTTGATAGGATACTACATGATGACTGATTTAGTAGAGAAGAAAAATCCAAAGATATTCGCAACAGAGAACTCAGCAGTTAAAGCATATGAAAGAGGAAATATTACAATTGATGAAGAAATTATAGTAAGAGTTAAAGGAGAAACTCTACATACATCTGTTGGTAGAGTAATATTTAATAGTGTTCTTCCAGAAGATTATCCTTTTATGAACAAGCAGATAGATATTAAGGTAATCAATAATATTGTAGATGATATTAAAAATAGTAAGGAACTATCTGAACTTGTTAAAATCCTTGATGAATTGAAATTACTAGGTTTTAAATATGCAACTGATCTTGGTTTCTCATTTGCTATGGAGGATTGTAATGTTGATTTTGATTTAGACTCTGAAATCAAAAAGATGGAAGAGAAAGATGTTCAGTTACAGGAGAACTACTTACAAGGTTTGATGACAAAGAAAGAGAAGATTAATATATCTACAAATATGTGGGATGATTTTGCAACCGAATTAGCAGATAAGGCATGGGAGAAATTAGATAAACATAACCCTATTCTCCAAATGGTAGAGTCAGGTGGTAATGGAGGTAAGATTCAAGCAAGGCAGGTTTTGACAATTAAAGGAGTTGTTAGAGATTCTCGAGGTAACTGGGTTGCAATGCCAATTAAAAGTAACTACAGAGATGGTTTAAGTGCATTTGAATACTTTGTTGCTGCAAATGGTGGAAGAAAGGGTATTGCAGATAGATCTCTTAAGACATCTTCTTCAGGTTATCTAACTAGAAAGCTCGTAGATGTTGCTCATGATGTAATTATTCGACAAGATGATTGTGGATATGATGGAGAAGGTCTCCCAATGAGAAGAGAAGATGAGAGAAGAATTGATTTTAAGGACAGGATATATGGTCGAGTACTAGCACAGGATATTGTTGTTGGTAAAAAAGTAATTGCTAAAAAGAATGAGATAATAAATCAGGAGATAGTTGAATTAATTGAGAGTAATGGAATTGATGAAATTTATGTAAGGAGTCCGTTGCTATGTCAATCTCCTTTGGGTATGTGTAAAAAATGTTACGGCTTGAATTTGGAGAATAATCGAGAGATAGCTATGGGAAGAGCTGTAGGTGTAATAGCAGCACAGTGTATTGGAGAACCAGGTACACAGATGACTATGCAAACATTCCATAAGGGAGGTGTTCAAAAGGTTGACATTACCCAAGGTCTTCCTAGAATAGAGGAACTATTTGAGGCAAGAACTCCAAAAGCAGAAGCTGAGCTTACATCTGTAGATGGTAAAGTACATATAGATGTTGCTGAAGACGAATCTGCAACTATCGTTATTACTGGAACTAAGAAGTTCACTAAATACTATGTTGTATCTAGAGCAAAGAAGGTGCTTGTAGAGAGTGGACAAGAAGTAAAAGCTTCTCAGGTTATGTTTATAGATGAATATGAGAATGAAAGACAGGCTCCATTTGACGGTAAGATAAATATAGAAGGTGGAATACTAACTATAGAAGGAAGTATGAAGGCAGAGGAAACAATTTCTGTTTTACCAGGTATCGATATTCTAGTGGAAGATGGTAGCACTATTAAAGCAGGAACACAGTTAACAGAAGGCTCTTTAGATCCAAAGAAATTAGCTGATGTGGCAGGTATTCCTGTTGCTCAGAAGTACATATTGGATGAAGTACAGGAAGTATTTAATGTACAAGGGGTACCTATAGATGATATCCATATTGAAATAATACTAAGACAGATGGTTAGATTAGGTAAAGTTATAGATACAGGAGATTCTGACTACCTAGTTGGTTCTCTAGTTAACAGATTCATGGCTGCAGAGAAGAACAAGGCTTTGGTGGAAGAAGGAAAGAACAAAGCTTTAATACTACCAACTCTATTTGGTATTAAGACATCTTCTCTAAATACTGAGAGTTTCCTTTCCTCTATTTCATTCCAAGAGCAGGTAAGAGTACTTACAAATGCTGCTATATTAGGCAAAACAGACTATCTAAGAGGTATGAAAGAGAATGTCATAATTGGTAGACCTATCCCTGTAGGAGAGTCTGCAGAGATTAAAGATGTAAGAACTCTAGAAGAGTTTAAAAATTAGTTGATTTGATATATAATAAGCGCTATGCCAACAATAAATCAGTTAGTAAGAAAATCTAGGAAATCAAGTTCAAAGAAAGCTAAGCATATTCAGCTTGGTATGAACTTTAATCCTTTGAAGAATAGATACAAGAAAGCAGCAAACCCTTTTAAGAGAGGTGTTTGCTTGCAGGTTAGAACAACAACACCTAAGAAGCCTAACTCAGCTTTGCGAAAAATTGCAAAAGTTAGAATGTCTAACGGTATGGAAGTGACAGCATATATTCCAGGAGAGGGTCATAATCTTCAGGAACACTCTGTAGTTTTACTGAAAGCTGGAAGAAAGAGGGACTTACCTGGTGTTAAATATGTTGTTGTTAGAGGAAAGTATGATGCAGCAGGTGTGAAGGACAGAAAGAAAGCTAGGTCTAAGTATGGAGTAAAGAGAGAAAGTTCCGATAAATAGTATTTTTAATTGTAATTAAATAAATAATGAGAGGTAAGAGAGCAAAAAGAAGAACACAGAAAATTGATAGGAAGTACGGTAGTCCTATTATTGCTAGATTCATATGCAAAGTTATGCAAAATGGTCAGAAAAGTCTTGCTGAGAGTTTAGTGTATAATGCTGTTGAAGGAGGAGCAGAGATGGTCAAGGAAAAAGATATTGCTTTGTTTGTTAATAAAGCTATTGATAATGTTAGACCATCACTTGAGATTAAAGCAAGAAGAGTTGGTGGTGCAAACTATCAAGTTCCTATGCCTGTTTCTCCAAGAAGACAAGAAACTTTAGCTGTTAGATGGATTGTTGATGTTTCCAGAAACAAGAGTGGTAAATCTTTTGACAAAATTTTGATGGAAGAGCTAGTTAGTGCATATAAAGGAGAGGGTGATGCTGTTAGAAAGAAAGAGGAAACAGAAAGAATGGCAGAAGCTAATAAAGCATTTGCACATTTTAGATGGTAATATCTTCTTAAATAGAAATGCGAAGAGAGGTGTAAAAGCCTCTCTTTTTTTATGTTTTACTTTGTACTTTCTATTCTTTCCCAGCCACCTTTTGGCATACCTTTTCTCAAGATTACTCGTTCCCAGAATATTGCGATCCATGTAATTAATCGAGTGGGGAACAGGAGTATAGACCACCAAAGCTGTTTTATGTTCTTAGCATATTTAATAACAAACCAGCTATATTGTAACTCTATCCAGAAACTTCTAGATTGTTTATCTCTCTTAAATATTCCCATTCTTTTCAGTTGTGTAAAGCCTCCTAGTGATCTAACTTTTTGTTTTAGGTAATCCTTAAAATTAGTGGGGTATTTTACATAACAAATAGCCTTTGGTGCATAAGCTATCTCCTTTCCCATATTCCTAATTGTGTAAGAGATATATGCATCATCAGATAGTACATCTGAAGGAATCTTTAAATCTAAATTTCTCATAGCCATAATATATCCACTCATAGGGAAGAATTTCTTGTCGCTTACATAGTAGACTTCCTCTTCTAAACACATTGATTGTTTAATTCTTCTATCATGTGCTGAGTCTGAAAGAAGATGACCCCAGTATCCATATTTACTGTCAATATCATCTCTTGATACAGGTCGCCCACTAACTCCTCCAACTTTTTTGTTTTCGAAAGGTTTTATTAATTGTGCAACAGATCCTTTCTCAAAATATGTATCTCCATCTGTAAGGATTATGATATCTCCCTTTGCTTTCTTAAACGCCATCTTAAGAGCATAAGGCTTCCCTTTTTTAGGGTCGATTATTTGAATAAATTGCTTTTTAGAAAGTTTAAGTTTGTATGCTTCTTTCTTTCCTGCTTTGAGAGTGGGAGCATCAGGTGATACTTGAATAATTTCAAAAGGAGATGTAATACCAGAGTATTTCTTACTTGCAATCGAAGAAATACATCTTCCAATACTGTTAGGTTCTTTGAAGGACGCTATAATTACACTAATCATATGAAATGATAATATATTATTCTTCCTTTGTCTCTTCCTCAGCTTTCTCCTCTGTAGATTCTGTTGCTTCACCCTCTGTCTCACTATCAGTTGCACCCTCTTCTGTTTCTTCTGTTGGTGTCTCAATCTTCTCTTCCTCCTGCATTTCGGTAATAGTTACGATAGTAGCATTTTTAAGATCTTCATTTAAGAATGAAATGCCTTCAGGGATATTTAAATCAGAGATTGCAATAGATTGACCAGGATGTTCTAGAGAAGAGATGTCCACTTCTATATATGGAACTAAATCCTTTACTTTACATCTAACTTCTATAGATTGCATAACTTCTACAAGTACACCTAGATTATTCTTAACAGCTGGTGCTATTCCGATGATATTGAATGGGATAGAGAAGACCATCTCCTTACTTTCATCGATTTCAAAGAATGCAATATGTCGAATTTCATCTGTTATTGGATTTAAATCAATCTCTTTGACAATAGCTTTCATAACTTTGCCATCTAACTCTGCATCTAAAATAGTTGTAGAGGTGGCTTCAGCCAGAATTTTTTTTGCAACAGAAGAATCTATCATTATATTTGTAGATTCTGTTTTTGAGTTGTAAACAACTGCAGGGGTTTTTCCTTCTGCTAATATTGTCTTTGTATTTTTAGTTTTGGGATCCCTTTTTTCAAAAATGATTTTTTCCATAATGTGTTGGAGTATAGCAAAAAAGTTCTAATAAGTCTATTTTTTGTATTAACTAATAGGTGTTTTTATTTTCTCCTTATACTTTTCTTGAATGTTTTTTGTAATTCCATTGTTTATGCATATGTCTTTGTAGAAGAATGCTGATTCTCTAGGTTTTCTTTTTAGAGTGTTGTAGTCAATTTCGATTAACCCAAATCTTGGCCAGTAACCATCTGCCCATTCAAAGTTGTCCATTAATGACCAATGTAGATATCCTTTAACGTCTACTCCGTCTTGTATTGCTTGATGTACTTCTTTTACCATAGTGTATATGTACCAAAATCTTTTTTTGTCTTTAGCATCAGCTAGACCATTTTCAGTAATATATATTGGTTTGTTGTACTTTTTTAAATCGATTAGTGCGTGATACAGAGAAGTAGGATATATTTCCCAACCTAAATCATTTGTAATTAAATTATCATTATCGTTAGTAAAGTAGTTAACTTTGTTGTGAAAATAATGATTGAGACCTATGAAATCTTGATAGTTTTTTATTGCATCTAACCAAATTGTATTCTCAGTATATTCTCTGTAATTTTTAACAATTCTGTTAATTAAACTATGATTTTCAATGTTAAAGTAAGCATTGTTTTTTGTAATACCTATTTGAGCTTTACTGTTAATCTTCTTAATACATTTGTAAGCTAGAATATGTCCTTTTCTTAGATTCAAAACAACTTTTATATGTTTGTAACGACTTTTTTTTTGTGGAGGCCATACTCCAAAAAGATATGACATTCCTGAATAGATTTCTGGCTCATTAAGTGTTATCCAATATTTAACATCATCTCCTAAGGCTTCTACTACTCTCCTCGCATATCTTTCAAAATATTTAGGTGTTTTAGAATTCTCCCATCCTCCTTTTTCACTTAACCATAATGGTAGGGGCCAATGCCAAAGTGTAACAAACGGTTCAATATTTAACTGTTTAAGATATTTGATTACACTTTTGTAATGATTAATCTCTTTTTCATCAAATTTTCCTTCTTCTGGTTCAATCCTAGACCATTCAATGGAGAATCTAGTTGCATTATGTCCTAGATCTTTTGCTAACTTAAAATCTTCTCTAAACTTGTTGTAATGGTCAGCAGATTTTCCAGATATGAAGTTTTGTAGACCAACTTTTTTAGCTAAACCACTTTCTTTTAGATATGCAATTCGTTTTGGAGATTCTTCCCATACACTCCAATCATTTTTGTTGTTTCCTTCTACTTGATGGCTTGCAGTAGAGGCTCCCCAGTAGAAACCTTTTGGAAAGATATAGTTCTGCTTAGCCATAAATATAGAAAACAAGGTTAAATTAGTTAATTAAGTATATCATGGATACGGTGTGTTTTTTCTCTAGGTTTGTTATACTCAAATACTCCCCACACTAAATTTATAGTTTTAAACTATGGACAATGCATCAAGCTTAGAAAGATTTCCTGAAGAATCTCCGATTATGTCTTCGGATCCTGACAGTTCAACAAAATCAGCAGACGATATTGGAATTGTGGAGAAGTGTTTAGAAGAGCAGGTTGTGGATGAGATGCCAGATGTTATAGCAGAGATAATAAAACAAAATAGGTATCCTGAACTGGGCGAGAATGTTAAAACAGCTGCTATGCTTAATAATATAAAGAGAGAGATTAAGCGTAGGAAAATTGTGTTGTCAATAGAAGAACTTGAAGACGATGAACAACAGAGGCAATTGGTAGAATCATATCCAAACCTAATGAACATGTATGAAATTTTTGAAGAAGCTCTAGACGAAACTGTTGGTGTATGGCCGGAATCTAGAATGAATATGTTGTTTGATAGCATGAAAAGTCGTAGGGAAAGAGATGAAGAAACTAGAAAACTTTTCAAAATTAAATATGATGATGAGATAATATTGTTTAAAAGTCTTAATGTTGTGTGGAGAAATTATGCAAAATTACAAGAAATATATCCAGAACTACTAGAAAGTCCAGAGTCTATAGCATCAGAAGTATCAAGGAATGAAATTAAGAAGCTTGAAGAGAAATATGGTGCCTATCCAGGACTAATAAAAAAAACAGAAAATGTTAAAGAGTTGAGCGATATTGAGCTTTTTTCCCTAATATATGTATTAGATATATCTGAGCATAATATGCATGTTGCAAATAATTTACCTAAAACAGGGGTTGTGGAGACAATAGAGAACGTAAGGCTTTTGCAATTTCGTACAGCAAAACGTTTCTTAATATATGAGGTACAAAAGCGCACGAATATAACGGATAAAAAGCTTGTTATAAAAAAAGAATTTGTACGATGGTATTATTATCATATAAATTCCTTCTCTTTGTTACACGATAATGTGTTTTTTAAAGATACTTTAGGGGATGCTCTTATGTTGGAGTTGCTTATGAGAACCATGAAAGATGGATATGGCCAAAATAAAAAAATTAAAAGTCATTTACCTGAAAAAGAGGATTGGAGAAATTATGAGTTGCCAGAAGGGGCGCTACAACACCGTTTGTAGAAACAATGAGTTTTGTAGTATAAGGAATATTTCGAATAATTTGTTTTTCGAAAGTCTAAACTAATCAGTATGCCGTAGTTCTAATAACATTTTAGAGTGTCCTTATTATTAGCATTGAATAATTCTAGTGATACTTGACATGATGTTTTGCTCACCATATACTTGGCAGATAATCTTAGTCTCTGCTAATATGGATTTAACAGAAAGACAAAAGGATATACTTTTGGCGATAATCCGTGAATTTATGGAAGAGCCAGAAGAAGTCGGTTCGTTGGCGCTCGTTGAAAAATATGACTTAGGAGTTAGTTCTGCAACCATTCGTAATGAAATGGTTAAACTCATGCGTCTAGGTTTGCTTGAAAAAAGTCATGCTTCCTCAGGGAGGCTACCGACAGATCAAGCCTTAAGACTGTATGTATCTAATGTCCTTGCTAATGGTAGACTTAATCCGTTGATCTCTGTAGAGATTCGTCAAGGTATCTTTCGAGATAGATTCTCAAAAGATATCATGGTGAATTCAATACTAGAAATTCTTGCAAAAGAAACAGAATCTCTAGTCTTTATCATTCTTGATGACGATATTAGGTACTACGGTATGTCTAACATTCTTAAATATGATGAATTTCGAAATATTGAACGTATTGAAACAATCTTTAATATTTTAGAAGACAAGACTTTCTTACCGAACTTGGTAGACAAATACTCTGGTTCAGGAGTCTCTTTGCTCATCGGAAAAGAATCAGGAATTAGCAATATGTCTGAATGTGCATTAGCTTTTGTTAGAATTCCATTTTGGGATAAAGAGAAGTCATATGTTGGAGTAATTGGATCTAAAAGAATGGATTATTCTAAGATAATTCCAATTTTAGAAGAGGTAAAAGATTCTTTAGAAAAATCAATGTCTGGTTGGAATTAAAATTATTGAATTTAGAAATGAAAGAGAAAAAAAACTACAAAGAGTTAGAAGAGAAACTGAAGAATTTAGCTTTTGATTTAGACAAGGTTGAAGATGAAAAGCTTGTTATACAAAATCAATTGAAAAAGGCTTTAGCAGATTACCATAATCTGTTAAACAGTATTGAGAAAAGAGAAGAGATTAGATTCTTTCAATTGAAGAAAAGTCTATGTGAAGAAGCTCTACCTACTTTAGATGCGGTATCTTTGGCTGTTGAAAGTAGTCAAGATATGAAGTTAGGAGAGAAAGAAAAAGCTTGGATGGATGGTGTTGTTGGAATTTTGGAGAATTTGAAGAAAGTTTTTGAAGGAATAGGTTTGAAACAGTATCTTCCTAGGAAAGGAGATGATTTTGATAATTCTATACATGAGGCTGTTGCTGTTGTTGAAGAAGGTGAAAAAGGAAAGATATTTGATGTCATACAGCCAGGCTACATACTTAATGACGATGTGATACGACAATCGAGAGTCGTAGTATCGAAATAATAATTAAATTTTAATAAATACAAACATGGGAAAAATAATAGGAATTGATTTGGGAACAACAAACTCCGCCATGGCATACATGGAGGGTGGAAAACCAAATATTATTGCAAACTCTCAAGGTGGTAGATTAACACCATCAATAGTTGCAGAAGATGATAAGGGGGAAATCTTAGTTGGTACTCCTGCAAAGAATCAGGCAGTCATGAATCCTGATGGAACCATCTACTCTGTAAAAAGATTGATTGGTAGAAGTTGGGATGATCCTGAGGTAGTTAAGGATAAAAAGTTACTACCATTTGAGATGAGAAAGGCTTCCAACGGTGGAATTGAGGTCAAAATGGGTGAGAAGTGGTATACACCTCAAGAAATTTCAGCAAAGATACTTGGAAAAATGAAAAAAGATGCAGAAGATTTTCTTGGTGAAAAAATCACAGAAGCAGTTATTACAGTACCTGCATATTTTGATGACTCCCAAAGACAGGCAACTAAAGATGCTGGAAAGATTGCAGGTTTAGATGTTAAGAGAATTGTTAATGAGCCTACAGCAGCTGCATTAGCATACGGTATAGAGAAAGGTAAAGATGAAAAAGTTGCAGTATTTGACTTAGGTGGTGGAACATTTGATATCTCCATACTTGAGATGGGTGATGGTGTATTTGAAGTTCTCTCTACAAATGGTGATACACACTTAGGTGGTGATGACTTTGATCAAGTCATAATAGATCACCTTGCAGAGCAGTTTGAGAACAAAGAGGGTTTTGATTTGAGAACAGACAGAACTGCATTACAAAGATTGAGAGAGGGTGCCGAGAAAGCAAAGATAGAGCTTTCCACAACTGAGGAGACAGAGATAAATATTCCATATATTACTGCAACAGATAAAGGACCAAAGCATTTGAAAGAGAAGTTGACCAGATCAGAGCTTGAGAAATTGACAGCAGATTTGATTGCTAAGACAGTTGAGCCTTGTGCTAAAGCACTGAAAGATGCAAAATTAGAGAAAGGTGATATAGATGAAGTACTTCTTGTTGGTGGAATGTCACGAATGCCTGCTGTACAGAAGAAAGTTGCTGAGATTTTTGGTAAGGAACCAAATAAAGGAGTTAATCCTGATGAGGTTGTTTCTCTTGGAGCAGCAATTCAAGGAGGAGTTTTAGGTGGTGATGTTAAAGATATCACACTTCTTGATGTAACTCCTTTGTCACTTGGTCTTGAGACTTTAGGTGGAATTATGACTAAGTTAATAGATAGGAATACAACTATTCCTGTTGAGAAGAAGCAGATTTTCTCAACTGCTGCAGATAATCAGCCTGCTGTAGAGATTCATATTCTTCAGGGAGAGAGAGAGATGGCAAATGACAACAAAACTCTTGGGAGATTTGTACTAGATGGCATACCATCAGCACCAAGAGGTGTTCCTCAGATTGAGGTTACTTTTGCAATTGATGCTAATGGAATTTTAAATGTTAAGGCAGTTGATCTTGCAACTAAAAAGGAGCAGAAGATTACCATTACAGCATCTACTGGTTTGAAGGAGGAAGAGATTAACAAGATGGTAGAGGAAGCAGAGAAGAATGCAGAGGAGGATAAGAAGAAGAAAGAGAGAGCAGAGAAGAGAAATGATGCAGATACTCTTTCATTTAGCGCATTAAAGATGATAGATGAGAATGGAGATAAGATGGAGGAGTCTCAAAAGGAAGATATTAAAAAGAAAGCGGAGGAATTAAAAGAAATGATTGGAAAAGATGATTTTGATCTAGAGGAAGTTGATAAGAAGTCAGAGGAGTTGAGTAAGTTGATGCAGGAGATAGGTAAGAAGATGTATGAGGAAGCTGCAAAAGAATCAGCTACATCTAGTTCTGCAGAATCTGATTCTGCTGAGCAAGAAGAGAAAAAGGAAGATGCAAAAGAGGATGTAAAGGAAGGTGAGGTTGTAGAATAATTCTACAAGGTAGACTCTGAGCTAAGGGAGGTGTTGGCCTCCCTTTTCTTTAAAAGTTGAAAAACCACCAGCGTAGCTGGTGAGTGCGTTTTATAGCGTAGCGATAATCATAGGTGTTAAACTGGGTACATCCCAAGGAAAGGAGGTACCCGTATATGCATCATAAAACAAACGG
>JBMNPD010000005.1:0-40614 GCA_050943415.1 Candidatus Dojkabacteria bacterium | reverse complement strand
TTTACATCTGTTACAGTTACTTCATCTTCTGAAACAGATGCTGCAAGAGTAGAAAGACCAATTGGACCTCCTGCGAAGTTATGTAACAGCGAGAGCAGTAACTCCCTATCTATCCTTTCTAAACCATACTTGTCTACACCTAACATCTTAATTGTTTTGTTAACAATATCTTTGTCAATATGATTCTTACCTTTACTCTCTGCGTAATCTCTACTCCTTCTTAAAAGCCTTAGCCCTACCCTAGCTGTTCCTCTAGAACAACCAGAGAGAATTGCAAGAGCATCATCATCTATCTGGATATTCCACAATCTACAAGCTCTAGAGAGTATGGATGCTAAATCTTCTTCTGTGAAGAAATCAAGCCTCTGTATTAAACCAAACCTATCTCTCATAGGAGAACTAATCTTCCCAATCTGAGTAGTTGCCCCTATTAGCGTAAATGGTTCTAATGATAGTCTAATTGTCTTAGCAGAAGGCCCTTTGCCCATTACAATATCAAGCACTCTGTCCTCCATAGCCGGATACAAAACCTCCTCTATTACTTTAGGTAATCTATGTATCTCATCTATGAATAGTATGTCATGTGGTTTAAGCCCTGTTAATATCGCAGCTAGATCACCCTGTCTCTCAATGGCAGGACCAGATGTAATCTTAACAGATGCACCGACTTCATTTGCTATGGCCATTGCAAATGTTGTCTTTCCTAAACCGGGGGGACCGTAGAAAAGTATATGATCAATGACCTCCTTTCTGCGTTTAGCAGAATTAATCATCATCTTTAGTGTTTCCTTCTCCAAATTTCTACCTATTATCTCATCTAACTTTGAAGGCCTAATTTTCTCCTCATACAAGGTAGACTTCTTAACAGAACTTTCAACCTGCTCTTTATTCTGATTATTCTTTTGTTTATCTTTACTTGAAGAAATCATTATTCACTTAATACTCTCTTTATTAAATCCTCTATTTGAATATCATCATTAACCTCTAGGATATTTTCAGCTAAAGTAACTTTCTCTTTCAATGAATCACCAACAAAACCAAGAGTCTTTAGAGCATCTTTTAATTCCTTTATTATGGAACCTCCCTTTCTATCAGTAATATTTAGATCTATCTTGCCTCTTAACTCTAGTATGATCTTCTGTGCTTTCTTTAATCCTAAACCTGGTACTTTACTTAATGCTCTAGCATCTCCATCGTTAATGAGTTCTTCTAACTCTCTTCTAGAGAAATTCGAAAGTACAGCTAAAGCAATTTTAGGCCCCACTCCTGATACTGATATTAGTTCAATGAAGAAGTCTCTTTCGTCTTCTTTTTCAAATCCGTACAAGGTTTGAGAGTCTTCTCGAACATGTAAATATGTATACAGAGAGTATTCTGTTCCTGATTCTGGACATATGTATGAATTGGGAATGTTTACTCTGTATCCTACGCCTGATGTTGTTATTAGATCTACATATGAATCTTTAGCTATGTTTGTTTTTAGAATTTTTCCAGTTATGTATGTAATCATATGTATATTATACAGGATTTATTTGTTCTCTAGAAATAACCACCTCTGCAGCCATAGCTATGGCTAGTGCATCTGCTGCATCATCAGGTTTTGGTATTTCATCTAATCCGTAGAGTAGTTTTACATTTTCTTGGACTTGTTTTTTACCTGCTTTTCCATATCCTGCTATGGAGTTTTTTACTTGTAGTGGAGTGAATTCTCGAATGGGAATGTTTTCTTCTTCTAATGCAAGAAGAAGAACTCCCCTAGCCTCTCCTACTGCTATTGCTGTTTTAGCGTTGTTACAGAATATGAGGGTTTCAATACCTGCATATTCTGGTTTATGTGTATTGATAATTTCTTTAATATCACAGTATATTTCTTTCAATCTTTGGGAGAGTGTTAAGCCCTTCTCTGTTAGTATACAACCGTAATCTATTATATGTGGAGATGAATGTTGATCAAAATCAACTACTGCCCATCCTGTTGTAGCTACTCCTGGGTCTAATCCTAGTATTCTCATATTCTATTATTCTATGCTAGAAAGGGGGTTTTGTATATACCAAGTGAATGGTCAAGAGGAACTTCTTACAAAAAACAAAAATGTAGAGAAGTTCCTCTGAACAACAAAGGATTAATTTTTATGTTTTTGATTCTCCTTACCCCCTATTAGGGCGAGAATTCTCTAAGATTTTAATAATCTTAAAAAGTATACTTTCCCTGTCATCTTTACAACCCCAGCTATACAGCCGGTTTTTTGATACCGATAATTCATTATAACTCGCAGTTATATCTGTTACTCCTTCTATCTCAGAAATCTGCGACATTATTTGTTTACACATCTCATCAGGATCAACATCAGTAAACTCAGTAGAAAGCTTATAGAACTGTGCTCTCCACAATGAGAAATTTTTGTCTGATATTTTCCAAGGAACATGAAATGAGATAACATAGTCATATGGATAATATTCAATAGTGATACCTGATTCTAATCTCTCATCAAAAGTTTCTGGGCTACTTCTTACCCTATTTAAGAGAGATTCGTCAATTTCAGATAAATTTGACATTTTTTCTCCTTTTTTATTATCTTTCAAATTGGTGTAGAATACGTAAAACAGAACTAAGCTCTGCTTCAGTCCATTCCGACTTCTTTTTCCTAATTACAATTTCACTATTGCTGAGGAATTTAACCTCAACATATTCATCGAAAGATTTTTTCAATTCTTGAATGAATCTTTCTTTTTTCTCATCTCCAATAATTGAGTAGTTCAATTCAAAGAACCTCTCAATTTTATTTCCATACGAATTTACTTTACGTCTCTTTCCCTCAGAGACTGATTCTCTATTAATCTCTAGAGAGATTAAAGAGATATAAGTAGGATTGACCAACATAATTTTCTCCTTTCCCTATTAGGGATATTTTTAAATTTTTTCCAGCATACGCTGAATACAATCATTAAATAAAGATATTTAATAACTAAATACAGCATATGTGGAATTAAAAGAAGAATATATATAATCCTTTGTTGTTAATGAACAAATATCTATATACTAAGATAGTAGATATCTGATCACATTATATCACTCTATAGGTTATACCTCAATGTTATATAACATTGTATATATTAACGTTCTTTTATTTATAATTGGATAAAGTCTTGTATATCTATTAAAGAGATATTTTTACACATACTAAAGAGGTGTTCTAGAGGGAACTTCTTACAAAAAACAAAAACATGTAAGGAAGTTCCCTCGAACAACAAAGGATCTAGTAGGGAGGTTTTTTGCTGATCTCCACTGCTTCAATTGCAATGTCAATCAGTTTGTTCAAGAGAGACTTTTCGTCTTCTCTTGCTCCAAAAGTGAAAAACAATCCGATGTTTACTTCAATTGTGTAAAAATCGATTTTTACACAATTGACGCCCGCTAATCCATACATTCTGTTTAAGACCTTCTGGTCCAAAGTATCGTCTAGATACGCGGACAATTTCACACCCATTATGGGGCTTGAGACATGAATTACAATGTCTCTTTCACTCTTCCACTCCAGAATGATATTAGGAGTGATTTGCTCAAAAATTTTTACTGTGTTTTCCATTTCTCTCTCCTTTTTCTCTTTGTCAGAGGTTTTTTATTTTTCCAGCATACGCTGAATACAATCATTAAATAAAGATATTTAATAACTAAATACAGCATATGTGGAATTAAAAGGAGAAATATAATCCTTTGTTGTTAATGAGCAGTAATATCTATATATACTAAGATATATTAGATATCTAGTCTTATTATATCATACTATAGGTTTAGATACAATATTATTAGATGAAAATATATTGTAAAGAAGGAACTTCTTACTGTATTTTGTAAAAAGTTCCTCCTATTAACAAAGGATTATTATTCTATTGTAATCTGTACCTCCTTAACTATTCCCTCACGAACATGCATATCCTTCGAAGCGAACCATTCCTTTAGTTTAGTGATTTCTGCATCTGATAAGTAAAAAAGGTTCATGACCTTTTTTCCCGTTTTAGCATTGAATACCACTATTCTTACCAAGATTTTAATACGGTTTTCCACTTCATCACTTCTCCCTACAATGCGGATTTTTTCCACCGCTTCATCTGTCTTTCCTCCCAATAATTTTTTAAAACCAATGACTATTCTTTTATTCATTTTTTTCTCCTTTTCTCATTAGGACCTTCAAAGTATTCAGCATATGCTGAATATAATTATTAAATAAAGATATTTAATAACTAAATACAGCATATGTGAAATTAAAAGAAGAATATATATAATCCTTTGTTGTTAACGTACTATATATCTATACTAAGATAGTACATATACGACCATATTATACCACACTATAGGGTCTTTGTCTTTACTCTATATCACTCCAAACATTCTGCACATCATCATGCTCTTCTAATTTGAATATAAAAAAGAAGGGATTCTTTACACTGTATGAATACATGTATATAGAATCCCTTTGTAACAACAAGGATTGAATTACAAAAACAAGCTAATAAAAGCTATGATTAGTGAGAGTATTAATACAATTGCTAGTATTGTATAATCTAGCACCAAACCACTGGTAATTAATCCGCCAGCAATACAGATTAATCCCCCAGCAATACCCCAAGCACATACCTTTATACAAAGAGGTTTTTGTTGTGTAACAAAACCAACTAATCCAACAAAAATCATAACAATAGCTAGAATATAACAAAGGAACGGAAAAACCATCACAAATCGTTCAAAATCTATTATACTTAGCCCTACGATACAAGCAAAAACAAGAACTATTGTATAACACAAAATCTCATAACTTTTATCAAACAACACGTTTCCTTTTATTTTCATAACATCTCCTTTCGTTTTATTTTCTAATCTTTCAACCCTTTGTTGTGAATGAACTACATACCTATATCTAAGATAATAGATATGACCGTATTATACTATGCCATAGGGTTTTTGTCCTTATTCTATATCACTCCAAACATTCTGTACATCATCATGTTCTTCTAATTTGGATATAGCTCCTTGTGCTTTCTCATACTCTTCTGGTGATAATTCTTTTATGATATTCGCTTCCTTTATTAACTCAGCATCCTTCATAACATACCCAAGTTTACCTATCTCATCTCTTACAAATCCAAAACTATCATACTTGGTATATATTACAAAACCTTTCTTACCATTCTCCTCTATCTCTTCAATATCCAGTACACCATCTATATCCATCAAAGAAAGCATAACCTCTTCTGGATTATCCTCTACATAAATATCTGCCTCACCATACTTAGGTGACTTCTCCATATGCCCTGAAAATATTTGAATATATCCCTTTGTTTCAAAATTCCAAGAAACAGACCCTGTATCACCCATATTTCCTCCTATACTATCAAACATTTGCCTTAAATCAGCTACCGTTCTATTCTTGTTATCCGTCAAAGTATCTACAATTATCTGAATACCAAAAGGACCAAACCCCTCATATGTAACCTCTTCAAAGATTACTCCATCTCCACTCTCTCCTGTACCTTTCTGTATAGCTTTCTCTATCTTGTCTGTAGCAAAACCCAACTCCTTTGCTTTAGATATATACAATCTCAAAGTAGGATTCATATTAGGATCACCACCACCTTGCTTAGCAGCATGAGATATCAAGGCTGATATCTTGGAGAAACTCTTACCTTTCTTAGCATCATTTATTGCTTTCTTATGTTTAATTGTATCCCACTTGGAATGTCCTGACATATGTTTTGATTATACACCAAGAAAGTATGAAAACACTAATAGAAACATATCACTACTCGTCTTTTTCTAGTTTAGCAGTATTTTCCTGATCAACTTTCTCTCCACCTTCCTGCTGTTCAGCTGTATTAGATATTACTTCTTTCTTTTCTTGAGATTTAGGTTTTCCTTGCTCCTGCTTAACATTCATATTACTCCTATTCCCCTTATCACTATATGTTTGACTACTCCACTTAGCTATCTTCTCCTCTATCTCAACCTTAGAAGTGCCGTACTTTTCCCTAGAATGAGCTATTATCTCCTCACTTAATCCGAACTTCTCATACCTAATAGGTAAAGATTTAGCACTAAACGGAACTGATGTCATTCCATCAATACAAAGTTTTACATACATAGAGTACGCATCAAGAGAAACCAAATCTCCTGCACTAACCATAGGTGCAAACTCTTTCTCCAATATACTTGCATCAGATTGACTAACTACAAAAGAACCCAAAGTTCCAACATTACCAAATATAGCCTGTCTTACAGTTAATGGAAGTTGATCAATATATTGGTTAGTCATAGTCAAATCTAGTTTGTATTTTCTAGCTTCAGAAAGAATCTTTGCAAAAGACTCAGTCGCAAAATTCTGAAACTCATCAACATACAAGAAGAAATCCTCTCTCTCCTCTTCTGGAACATCTACTCTCTCCATAGCGGTAGCCTGTAATCTAGTAATAATCATTCCTCCTAACAAAGAAGCTGTCTCTTCACCTAATTTACCTTGTGCTAAATTTACCAACAAGATCTTCTTGTTATCCATAATCTCTCTCAAATCAATAGTTGATTTCACCTGTCCCACAATATTTCTTGTAACAGCAGAAGATATGAACCTACCAACCTTGTTCTGTATAGGAGAAACCGTCTCTGAAAGTAACTTATTGTTCTGTGACATCTGTGCAAATTCATCTACCCAAAATTTATACAGTATGGGATCATTTACCTGTTTTAGTATAAATTTACGATAGTTAGCATCTATTAAAATTCTCGTAACAGCCAAAAGAGTTGTACCCTGAGCTTCTAGAGTAGTAGCTACTGCATTAGTCAAAATATATTGTAGTCTAGGCCCCCACGAATCTCCGAACTGCTTCTTAAACACCTCTACCACCCCATCTGCAATTAAATCTCTCTGTGATTGATCTTTTAGCTCAAGAAGATTAAACCCGATTGGACGCTCAACATCAGCAGGATTAAAATACACAACATCCTCTACCCTGTTAGGAGGAATATATTGAAGTAATTCTTCTACAGTATCACCGTGAGGATCAATAAAACAAGCTCCATCTCCTGACAAGATGTCAGATATGAACATATTTTTAAACAGTGTAGACTTACCAGTACCAGTTTTACCAAGCAAGTAGAAATGCCTCTGCCTATCCATTCTCTTCAAACCAAACTGAACCTTAACATCACGATAATCTGTCTCTCCAAATATAGTAACATCACCATCAGTCGCTTTTGGAAGATTCATAGGAGGTTCTAATTTCTTAGACCTACTCCAAGCAATGTTCGGTGTCTCTACAGAGATATTTGGCAAGTGATACAAAGATGCCAACTCTTCAATATTTACAATATCCTGACCATCCTCCATATGTCTTGCCACATACTCATCATATATCTCTTTACCAGACTTCTCTGGTTCAGCATGTATAAAGTTATTAAGATGAGCTGTAGTAAACTGTTTAAAACTTGCTACCACATCACGTAAGATTTGTTCCGATCTAAACTGATCCTGTGCTTTAGTCACTATCCTTATCTTAAACTCAAAACCTACCTTCAAAGTCTTATTCTCTATCTCACTCAACTCCTCCTCCTGTCCTGGCTGTAATTTAACAACCTCCTTCTGTGGTTTTTCATCTGGAGATGTCGTCAAAGCCTTTCCTATACCGCCAACCATCTTACCAAGCAAAGCACCAAAGGACATACCGTTAGGATCTAATCCTTCCTTAATTGCTGTTATGTAGTTTTTAGATTCAGCCTGCCAATAGTTAGACACAGGACGAATGATAATTTGTAACCAAACCTGTTCCCCCATATTCAATTTAGACATAGCTCCAGTTATTGCAGCAAGAGGATCTACTTCAAAATTTCTAAATGTTTTAATTGGAAATATGGAATCCTTTTCCATCTCAATCTCACCAGTTGTAACAAAACTATCATTACTACCAACCTTCTCATTCACATAATCAGAAACAAAACGAATATCTGCATTAGGATACTGAGCATATACCTGACCTTCTACAAACTTTGCTAAGTGATTTGGTGCTACTATGAAAAACTTAATACCACTATCCTCAATAGACACAATCTCCAAACTCACAACATCAAGACACTTTTTGTTACCCTCTAAAACACCATGTATGGAAGCAAACATTTGCTCAGCAGCAAGTGCAGACTTATCATTCTCTCTAGGAACAAGTACCTGCATAACACATGGATTTCTTAAATCTTCGTATACCTCAACTTTCTCAACATTTTTTCTTCCCCATATCATAAGGAAAACAACAAACAGAATCGAAATTATTAATATAATTAGAATGATGATTAACATACGTTAAAATTCTAGATTAAAACTCAAGAATTAGCAACATTTAGAAACTATACATAAATTTGATATCCTTACCCAGTATAATAACCACATCACCAGTAGTCATAAAAGAAGGACGATCCTCTACAACCTCAAATCTACCAGACAAAATTTCAGATACTAGTTTGAATGTATTTCCATACTCACCAATATTAGGAACATATACTTTCGTTTTTTCTACAGATGAAGGAGCATTTCCATATCTGATTACATCTCCACCAGAATTTTCTATTTTTCTTCCAAGCTGAGATGCTATACCTGATATATCACTCCCATTGTATACTTCTATCCTCCCTCTCTCTTTCTCAAGAGCACTTCCAATCATCTTACCGTACCTTTCTCTAAAAACTTCATCATACGCTTTACTATCCAAGACCTTAGCCTTACCTCCACTATTCAAATCTTCCTCTTTAGAATACATCTCATTACTTAGATCTAAAGTATATACCTTGTACTCCTTTACCTTTCTGTTGATTCCCTTTAACAAATTCATAATATCTGAGAAAGACTTACTAGAATATATTTCTCCATTTAAATCACTCAATTTGTCTGAATATATTAATGTTCTAGAGAAATTAATTTTTTTAGATACAGAGTTTAGAAACAAGAAATCGTTCTCACACTTAAAATCTTTCTCATATGAATAAATATTAGTTAAGCCACTATCAACATCACTCACATTTCCGTATGTTTGATTTAGAGCACTTACTCCCTCTGAAGTAATCCAAATATAATCATCATATTTTAGACCAAGAAGCTGGGCAAATTGCCACAGAGCATACTCAACTCCTCTTCCTTTTTGAAGATAATCACCTGCATACCTTAAAGAAGAGATAGGTATCTTGTTACCAAACTCCTCCTCAAGGCCATTAAAATACAGGTTACTAGGAATATATACCAACATACCATTCTTCTTTTTACTGTTTTCAACATATAGATATGCATGAGATATTTTTCTCTTCTCTCCTAATCCTTCTTCGAAAACTATCAATGTCTTTTTCAAATCAGTACTATTTTTTGACAAAATATACTCAGTAGAAGAATTAATCTTAGTGTAATCTATTACCTTAATAGAGAGAATATTTATTACACCCCTACCTATTAATATTAATACAGAAAGGAGTAGTAAGAATAGAACAACTCTTCCCAGAATCTGCAGATTTACCTTTCTAGATTTTTGTTTGTTTTCTTTTCTTAAACGTTTACGCATATCATTATTAGTACAAAGAAATAGTTAAATCACTCCCATCTAGCCTCTTTAATGAGATTAAGACAGATGACAGAGATATTGTATCAGGAATACCACCTGTACCACTCTTACTTTTATATAGTGTATCACCGACAATATTTACACCTAAATACTCTAGTGTAGCCCTAATCTGATGCATTCTTCCTGTCTCTATCTTAATTAACAACTCATCATCAGAAAGAGGCCTAATATATGTAAGAGAATACCTACTACCCCCTTTTTCATATCTCGTAAACTCCATTTTCATCCTATTTCTCTTACTCCTACCAATATATCCCTCTACTTTCATCCAACTATCATCACATAGAAAATTACTCTTTTTCAGTTGCTCAATTTCATCTTTAATATTTTTCTTCTTCTTAGGAACAAATTCTTTTAACTCCTTACTCTCCTCTCCATTTTCTATTTTCGCATGATATATTTTTTGAACAGTATGATTTTCAAACTGCTTCTGAAAACATATTTGAGATTTAGAATTTTTAGCAAACAGTACCAAACCAGAGACTCCTTTGTCTAATCTATGTACAATACCTGCTCTTTTAACATTAGAATCAAACTCACCTTTCTTCTCTAGACACCCTTTTACAAAATTTGCCAATGTACCTTCTCTGTTGCCTACACCTGGATGAATAACTACACCACTCTGTTTGTTAACTACCAAGCAATCACTATCTTCATAAACTATTTCCAAATCTCCTATCTCTCCTGAAATTTTCATACCCCTACTCTTCTCTTTTCGAATCTCTTTAATTTTTTCCTCATCTATCCAATATTTATCACCCTCTCTAATTCTGTATGAAGGCTTAACCTTTTTGTCATTAATTAACAAAAAAAGAGTGTTCCAATTCTCAACCAAGAAAGTCCTACTAATTGTCATATCTTTCAATTTCTCTAAAACAAACTGATCTGCTCTCTTTCCAATATCATTCTTACATACTTTCATACTATTTATTTCGGTAATCTAATATTCTTTTTAACCTCATCTATGGAAATATGCCTCACAGAAGACACCCTTTCTATGGTAACTGTAGCTTTACGAGTGTCAGAGATATGCATTAACAATCCGACAAGAGACCAAATTACAAATATTCCTAAAGCCACAGCATCCATCATCAATATTTCTGATTTAGCATATATCAATACAATTGTTGCTGTAGACAACAGTACGAAGAATGAATCTACACCTAACAACGCTTTCATTTCATTGACTCCTACTAATGCTTTGATGAGGATTTTTTTGATTAGAAGAAACAGAAGTATGAGGATAACCATAATTAAACCTTGTGTACCCCACTTACTGTTTCCAATCATCTTTCCAATGAAGAGGAATGATACTGCTAATACTGAAAAAGAAGAAAGATAGATGGCTGGAAAGAGATGACTCCATGTCCATTTTTTCACAACTAAGACCCAAACTGTACACATTGAGAAGAATCCTACTAGAAGAAAGAGTATATCTATACCTAGATCCCATACTCTAAAGAATCTCCAAGGTAGTACCCTAAAGAGAAAAACTTCATCTCCATACTTTTCATACGGTAACCAATACCAAATATATTTAGAGAAATCTTCCCAATTCCCAATAATGTAGAATATTCTTCCTAAAATAACACCAAATATGATAGATACAAAGAATGCATCAAATACTGATGAATTGTTTTTTCTAGTTCTAGCACACTCATTCCAAAAAACATACAAACAGATGAATAGAGTTAAAACAAAGAAAAGTAATGGGCTTAAATTTGGAATATACGAGAAGATTTTTTGAGATATTTGTTCAAACACAGAGTTGTTAATATTACTTTAATAGAATAATAATAGCACAATATTTACCACACTATTTTTTCTTTTTACTCTTCTTCTCCTTTTTAATTTCTTTTTCTTTCTCTGTCTTTTTAAATGGAGCAAGAAGCTTAAGAGCCATATCACTTAATTTAACTGCAATACCTTTCCCTGAAGAATACTTAACTTTGTTTGATTCTACTGCTTCTACTACTTGCTCTTTAGTTGTTGCTATTTGTTCTTCCATAACTTCTTTAGAAGGTACTTCTTTTGGAACGAATTTCTTGTTTCCATTTAATTCATTACCACAATTAGCACAGTACTTAGAGTGTCTTTCTACATATACTCCACAGCTTGGACATTTAATTTTCAATTTGTATCTACAGTTAGGACAGAACTTGTAACCCGGCTCTAATTGAGTACCACATTTAGGACAATCACCTAACTCTGATGTCTCATACTTTAAATATCTTCTTTCTAGATCTGCCCAATATATTTCCTCTATTGTTCTACTTGGTCTAATGAGGAGATATATTAACAAACCTATGATATTTAACAGAGTTGTTAACACTACATACCCTATCTTTGCCCATTTGTTTGATGTTCTTTCAGATGCATCAAACCACACCCAATATATTACTACTATCCAAAAAACTACTAACATTATTGAAAGTGTTTTGATGACAAAATCAAAATCTATTTTGCCAACTGAACCAAAGAAATCTAATATGAACTGCTCCATTTTTAATTATTTATTAATTAAGAACATGGTCGAGGAGGGAATCGAACCCTCATGCTATTGCTAGCACGGGATTTTGAGTCCCGCGTGTCTGCCTATTCCACCACTCGACCGTTGGGAGATTATACCCTGTTTTATGTCATTAACCAATACTTATGTTATCAAATGTTTTCTCAATCCATCTACGGTTAGTTCGTATACAGTATCACATACCTCTGACAAATATTTTCTATCATGTGAGATACTTATTATCGCTCCCTTATATGATTGTAAAATTTCTCTGACAACAGGATTTGACAAAGCACTTATATTCCTTGTGGGTTCATCTAGAAGCAATACATTATTTTTAGAGAGCATCATATACAACAAAATTAACTTTGCCTTTTGACCTAAGCTAAGCTTTGAAGTAATTGTGTTCATTTCTTCCCAAGTTAATTTGATTCTCCCCATATATGCAGTAATCAACTCAGAATCCTCTTCTTCTAGAGCACTTAATATATAATCAATAGATTTAATATCAGATGGTAGAACTTCATTGTAGTTTTGTGGCATATATCCGAAAGAAATATCTTCTCTACTTTCAAAGTTTTCCTTAATTTTCTTAAGCAACGTTGTCTTCCCTACTCCATTTTTTCCTATTATTCCAACTTTCTCCGCTCCTTTTACAAAAAGATTTATATCTTTGGACAGAACTCTACCACCAACTTCAAGCTTGTCTAACTTCATATCTAAAACAACCTTACCACTTGGCATTTCAATTTCCTCATTAAATTTCATAAATATTGGTTCTTCTACTTCCACTCTCTCTGTTTTTTTCTTCTCCTCTGCTTTCCTTTCTTGAACAAGAATGTTTTTCATTTTTTTATTCAATAACCTTCTTATTTTTGAATCTTTAACTTTTATCTGAGCAGTTCTAACAGCACTTTTCTGACGACTTAATATTCTTTTATCCTCTAAATATTCTCTTTTCTCTCTACCATACGATTGCTCTTGTTTTTCTAATCTGATTTTTCTGTTTTTTACATATGTTGCATAATCTGTTTTTGACCATGTATGTCTAGCTTCCTTTTTGCCTTGCAAATATTCTAAATGTAATATCATATTAGCAGTTCTTTCAAGAAGAGTTTCATCATGCGAAACAAAGATAATTATATTTTCTTGTTGCTGTATAAATGATTCTAACCATTCTAAGGTTTCCAAATCTAAATCATTTGTCGGCTCATCTAAGAGTAAGATTTCTGGCTTAGCAGAAAGTAATTTAGCAATCTGAATCTTTACTTTTTCTCCTCCACTTAATGAACCTATTTTTTGTGTACTATCCAAAATGGAAGGTTGAATTCCAACTTTAACCAATTGTTCTACAAAGATATTCATGTCATGAAATTTTTCATACTCTATTTCATCATACGGAGAATTCTTTACAAAATACTCATATACTTCTTTGTCATTCCAATCACTATTTAGGGATTGTTCTAAATATCCTATTGTTTGATTGAAAGTTTCTATTTCTCCAGATACTTTACAGTATTTATCAATATCTTTGGAGTTGTTAATAACTTTGAGTAGGGTACTTTTACCGTTACCCTCCTCTCCTATAATTGCAAGTTTATCTCCTTTCTTTAGAGAGATATTTAATCCGTTAACTATCTGTTTATGTTCCTCAGTCTCTATTGTTAGATTTGTGATCTTAAGCATTACTAAAATATTTAAATCTTAAAACCCTCCCTTACTTCTTCAACTATAATTTCCTTACACTTTTAAACCTACTTCTCTCCAATAATATTAGCCTAGTTCCTGCTAGGTTCCTCAATTCTATCATCCTCTCCACCGTTAGATAAAAATAATGTTACCTAAATAAGAGGAAATATACCAACATTTTTTCATTAAGAGTTCATTAAATCCTTACTACAACCTGTTTTCTTTTATCTCTTTGTTTAAATATAATTAAAGGTATGTCTAAAAAACATCTTACTAACATACCATTTGCTAAAAAACAGTTTGAATACTACAGGAAAGCTAGAATACCTAACCTTCCTACAACTTTTGAAGATTTTCTAAAGTTTAAATATACCAACCAAAAAGAGTGGGAAGAAATGAAGAAACAGTACAGACTATGGAGATATGATAAACCTGACAAATCTGTAGCTAAAACACTGCCTAAACCTAAGTTAACAAGCAAAGAGTTCAACAAAATAAGAAGAACACCATTACACAAGAGGATAGAATTAAGTTTAGAAGAGTATAATGATGAGAATATCTTCAAGGCACAAGAGAAAGATTTTGCTCAGAGATTTACAAATTTAGGATATTCAATTAGATGGATTAAGCCTGATACCTCAGGAAAAGGGAAAATTGCACAACCAACTAACGATTTTGTTTGGAACAACAATCAATGGGAATTAAAAACAGTTCAGTATGCAAAATACAGCTCTATTTCAAAAACTGTAAGACATGCAATCAAGAGAGGCAAAAGAAATTTCATGATAGATCTAGGAAGAAAGAAACTAACCAGAACATTAGCATTTCAACTTTCTAAATTTAATAGAAGAACTCAAGGGAATAAAGCCACCAGAATCTTAGTATTTACCAGAGGAGAAATCATAGAGATTGTACTGAAGTAACACAGACTAGGTAGTAACCCTCCGCTTTTTTACACATATTATTTCAATGTTGCAGAGGAGTGTGCCTAGCCTGTTATATCTAATTATACCATTAAATTCTTACAATTAAAACAAATAAAACCCCGTGAATTCAACCTATTTATTAGCCAAAACCACCATATACTCACCATCCTCCACTATATACTCCTTACCAACACTTTTAATTAAACCTTTCTCCTTTGCTCCATTCCAACCTCCACAATCTAAAAGTGTATCAACATTTACAACCTCTGCACTCACAAAACCATTCATCAAATCTGTATGAATTGCACCTGCTGCCTCTTTAGCATTAGCACCTTTTTCAATACTCCATGCATTACACTCCTTCTCAGACCCTGTATAGAAAGTTATGAGATTAAGAGTATCGTATGCTCCCATTACAATATCCTCAGCTACAGTTGGAGTACCATCAAGAAGTTCCAAATACTCTCTTTTTTCATTCTCATCTAAATCAGCCATATCCTGTATCAACTTAACATCAACTACCTTAACAATATCACCTGTTCTCTTCTCTAACTCTATTTTCCATTCATTAACAACACCCATATTCAAACCCTCCTTACAATTCAAAACAAACAACCTCTTCTTGTTAGTTAACAAATGCAAATCATACAGAATCTCTTGCTCTACCTCCGACAACTTCATATCTATAACAGGAATATCTTCATTCAAGCTATCTAAAACCCTCTTCAAAACATCATACTCCTTCTTACCTTTCTCATCCCCTATCCTACTTAATTTCTCTACCACACCAACTCTTTTAGTTACAGTCTCTATATCCTTCAGAATCAACTCTGATTGTACAATCTCAAAATCCCGTACAGGATCTATCCTGTCATATACATGTACAATACTCTTACTCTCAAATGCCCTAAGAACATACATAATTACATCAACCTCACGAATATGACCCAAAAATTGATTACCCAAACCCTCTCCTTTAGAAGCACCCTTAACCAAACCTGCAATATCTACAAAAGTAATAGCAGAAGGAACAACCTTCTGTGCTTTGAAAAACTTCGCTAACCTATCCAACCTCTCATCAGGAATTTCAACAATCCCCACATTCTTATCTATCGTACAGAAAGGAAAGTTCTCAGCAGGAACAGACAACTTTGTTAAAGCATTAAAAATAGTAGACTTACCAACATTAGGCAAACCTACTACTCCTAGTGAAAGATTGTGTGATCTTTTCAGTGACATAATCAGCTGATTATATACCAAAAATGAAGAATATGATAATGTAGAGAAAAATGATATCATGATTGAATTATGAAATGGAAATACAAAATACTTCTTTCTTTGCTAATTACTCTTGGTTTTACTCTACCAGTTTACTCTGCTAAGAAAGCAGATTTTACAATTACTACAGATACAGAATTCTCTTACATCACAGGTAACGACTATGTTACTGTAACAACAGAATATATTCGTACAGTAGAGAATGCTAACTACTACTTCCCTGCAGATGGAGAAAGAATATTCCATATACCTGATGCCACAACAGGATCAGAAGAAAGCATTGCAAAGGAAAGAGAATTCAAAATATCTTCTCTTACAGTAAAGAACGAATTAAAAAAAGATCTCTCTTACGAGGTAGAGAATCTTCCTACAAACGATGGCATTTACATCAAGGTAAAAAACTACCGTACAACAACTCGCACATCTCCATATCGAATAATAATGACATACAATACTCACGACTATGTTCTAAAGGCAGGAGAATATATCACACTAATTGGAACATCACTTCCAAAAGACATTAAGTTTGAAGAAACTGATGACGTTAACGGAACAGTTACAAGTTACACCTACAACTTTACCATAAGTACTGACAAGAATATTCCTCCACTTAGTAAGATATATCCTAAATTTACTAAATCAGAAAACAACACAAACACATATTACAGCTTTACTCAAGGTGACAGAATAGAAAATCCTCCAATACTTGAATTTGGGACAAAAGCAACATACAAATTCGAGCTGTCATACAACACTCCTAAAACGGACAAGATAACTCCGGTTGCAAGTCTACTACAATCCATATCAACAAATATATATGAGATATCTTTACCTAGAGAGTTTGCAGAAACTAATCAAAAAGTATATTTCGAGAATGTTTCCCCTACTCCTACGAAGATCCATATAGATGATGAGGGTAATATGTTAGCTACATTTGAAGTACCTGCAAATCAAGAAAGTCAAATTACAATTTCAGGATATATTACTGTTCAACAGAATGAATACGAGAAGCAGAGTGACGCTCTTAATATCAATTTAGAGCAATATTTTGCAAAGATAAAAGAGTGGAAGTTAGCTAACTCATACTTGAGACCTACTAAGTTCTGGCAGAGTACAGATTCATATATTGTTCAAACAGCAAGCAATCTACTAAAGGATCAAGGTACTCTTCTTGATGTAATTAGGTCAGATTACAAATTTATAAATGATACTTTGGAGTATGACAACGAGAAAGCAAATTCAGACAACGAAAGAATTGGTGCAATAGCAGCATTAGCAGGAGGCAGATCTGTTTGTATGGAGTATGCAGACTCCATGATAGCCATATTGAGAGCACAAGGTATTCCTGCAAGAGCAGCACTTGGTTATGCAAATATAATAGAAGATAACAAAGAACAGATTAGACATCAGTGGGTACAGATATGGGTACCTGATTACGGTTGGTTATCTGTCGATCCTACTTTTGAGAGTGAAAATATGAAGATTGGGCAAATGATAGACAGAGTACTTTGGGAGACTTTCAATAGTGATTCTCTTTCAAACATAATGATTTACTCTGCTGACCTATTAGGTAACTTAGATAACAAAGGTTTTTCATTAAAAATATACGCTGTAACAGAACAACCAGACTTAACAGTATTAAAAGCATATGCCGATCTTTTGCCACAAGAGAATCAGGTAATCGAGAATCGCAATCAATACAAAGTATCTAACTGGTTTAACACATTCTTAAAAGCAACAGTCGCAGGAAGAGCACTACTCATAACAATACCTGTCCTTACTTCTATTCTACTAATAGTTGCGTTAATCACACTTGCGAGATTTGTATATCATAAAACAAAGAATAACAATTCCAAGAAACAACTTACTAACAAAGATTTAAACAAGCATCTACTTAGAAAGAGTTCTAAAAGTAAATAGCTTATCAATATCTAACAACCCTTTACCACCAGCCAAACGATTCTCTGTAGCTGCATAAAGAGTCATAAGTACTTCCCCTTTCTTAACACTCTCACCCGGCATTTTGTTAATACGAATACCAGCATCTTTTATCTTAGGATTTCCTAATGCTCTAGCTATTGATACCAACGCAACATTGTCAATTCTCCTAACTACACCATCTCTATCTGAAAGTAAATCATACTCAAGCTTTGCACTTTTAATATCGGTAGATTTCAATCTTTTAGTTGCACCTTGTGCAAAAGCTATCTCCCAGAACTTCTCTAAAGCTTTTCCTGATTCTAAAATCTCTTCAGCCATTCTCTTACCCTCCCCTATCTCTGCTTTCTTTGTATTCTCAAAAAGTCTAGATGCCATTTCAATAATAACTTTTTCTAACTCTAAACTCCTATCATCTGTTCTCTCTAATATTCGAAGAGCCTCCCTTATCTCAAGATTAGGACCTATACTTCTTCCATCAGGACCTTTAATAGCTCTTTTGATTGTCTCACACTCTATGTTAAATTTCTTAAAAAGCTTTCTAAATTGTTTGTCTAACATATCTACAGCATCAGCACTCTCTACCTTCGAACCCTTACCGTAAGGAAGATCAATTAAGATGTTCGTTATTCCCATACATACTTTCTTTGCCACAATACTTACCAACACTTTTTGAAACTCCTGTATTCTTAATGACCTTTCAACATTAATAATTACATCATCAGCAGGAGAAAGTTCTAGAGAACCTCCCCAGAACATACAACCACCTGTTTTTTTAACTACATCCATTATCTGCTCTTTTGTGAGAGCTATTGGCATAACTACTTCCAAAATATCGGTAGTTCCTGCAGGAGATGTAATTGCTCTAGTAGAAGTATTTGGAACAATTAAACCACCTGCAACAAGTATTGGAACCAATGTTGGAGTAATTGCTTTACCAGCTACTCCACCTATTGAGTGCTTATCTGCAACCAAATCTCCATTACCTCTTATTCCTTTAAAAGAAAGTGTGTCTCCTGATTCGGCCATACCTTTTGTCATCCAATATATCTCATCATCGTTAAAACCAGGATTAAAGAAAGTTGAGACGAAGAATGCTATCTCTGTTTCCCTAAGCCTCCTTGACCCAATATCTTTCATAATACCCTCTAAATCACTTTTGCTCAAAGTCTTACCCATTAATTTCTTACTAATTGCCTCCAAAGAAGCACTAGGTTGATGCAAATCAACAAAAATTGTACTTCCAGAATCAATGTTGTATTCTTTCCATATCTCTTCAAACAAACCTATACTTCCTTCAGGAACCTGCGAATCTGTTTCCATTACATCCGCGTACAATTCTACCTCTCCAAACCCAATCATTACTGACTCCCCCTCCTTTACTCCTATTCTACGAGCATCCTGCCTGTTAAGTACCACATTAAAATCATCATCTTCTCCAAGATCTAAGTTTTTGCTTTTTAGATAGAAACCCATTTTAAAAGTAGAATTAATTTAACTATATTTTGACATTTTCAAATACCCAAGGATATCTAAGCTCTGTTTCCCTTTCCAAATCTTGCGGCTTTATTATACCTATCTCCGTAACATATCCTGCTATTAACATATTATCAATTATTTCAAACGCAGGGTTGTACATTACAAGACCTTTAGGAGCATCTTTCCAAAGTTCTTTACTCTCACGTACTTCTATTTTTACAGTTTTGTCCGATTCCTCATCAAGCTTAAGCAATGGTGTTACTACATACAAAGGAATACCTGCATAATGTGCCGCCATAGCTATTCCCCAACTCCCTATCTTGTTTATCGCATGTCCTCCAGAAATTATCTCATCACAACCTATCAAGACTGCTTCCACCTTACTACTACCTCTACCAATCACAAATGATTCTGCTGCACTATCAGCTATCATAGTTGTCTTAATACGAGCCTCCAACAAACTCTTAGCTGTTTTTCTACCCTGAAAGAGAGGTCTTGTTTCTGTACATACTACTTCAAACTGTCTATCTCCTTTACCCAATGATTTAATCAACGATACTGCTGTAGATGAATGACAGTGCGTCAATATCTTGTCGAAGTTATACAGATTGTTTGTCCCAATATCTATTAACTCTCTTTTAGAACTCTCTACCATGTCCAAATACTGATCACAAAGGGCATCTAGCCTTTGTTTCATACTATTTAAAGATGGTAAAACAGTAAACTCTTTTTCAAAAAAATATTTTACAAATGTTACACCATTTCTAGCTAGAGGTTCGTTCTCTCTTGCATGTGCAAGATCACTCCCTATTCTAAAAAATTCCTCCTTAACAACTTTAGGATCACTTTCTTTAGTTATTTTCAAGTACAACTTCATACCTTCGAAGGTAGAGATACATACATTGGTAGCTCCCTGAATGTTCAACTTTTGTATATCATTATATATTTTTTCTATTTCTGGATATTTCTGCATAATATTTTTACTCTAATCTAAATTCTTCCTGATAGTTTGGAATTGTTATCTCAACATTAAAACTCTTAAACTCCTCACTTATGTTTTTTGCAAAAGCTTCAGTTATATCCTCATCACCATGGACTAAGAAAATCTGTTTTGGAGAGTGTCCAAAGCCTCTTAACCAATATCTAAGATCTCGTTGATCTCCATGTCCTGAGAAGCCATTCAAGGTATATAGCTTTGCGTTATTTTCCACATCCTCTCCCATTATATGTAGTATTTTTTCTCCATCTACTATCTTTCTACCCAAAGTACCACTAACTTGGTAACCTACTATGACCATATGGGTCTTAGGATCAGAAATATTGTTCTTAATATGATGCACTATTCTTCCACCTGTACACATACCACTTCCAGCTATGATTACTACTCCTTTCTTCGATACTAATCTTTTAGATTCTTCTACCGACTCTATTTTATGTAGGCCTTCAAAATCGAAAGGATCATCTCCTTTCTTTAACAATCTTTTGGCATCTTCATCGTAGTAATCAGGATATCTTCTAAAGATTTCTGTAGCTTTGGATGCCATTGGACTATCTAAATATACAGGTATTTTCTCAAGTATTTTGTTTTCAATGAAAAGATTGATTTCATACAACACTTCTTGAGTTCTCTCTATGGCAAATGATGGTATGAGAACATTCCCTCCATCTCGCTGAGCACTTTGCAAAGCTGCTAGCAGTTCTAATACTGTCTCATTCCTATCTTTATGTAATCTGTTACCGTATGTAGATTCACAGATAATATAGTCAGCTTCCCTAATCATATCTGTATCATTTACTATCCTTGCACCAGGTTGTCCTAAATCTCCTGAAAACACAATTTTTCTTTCCCTGTTTGCCTCATTTTTTACCCAAAATTCAAATATGGAAGATCCAAGAATATGTCCTGCATCTCTCATTCTAAATTCTAATTTAGGTGTAAGATTTACAGAGTTACCATATGGATATACCTCAAAATATTTCATACTTTCCTCTACATCTTGTTCTGTAAACAGAACTTCCTTTTTTTCATTCCCTTCTTCCCCACGTTTGACTTTAGACTCCCATCTTTTTGCTTCCTCCTCTTGTAAATTTGCAGAATCCAGAAGAATTATCCTTGTTAAATCTCTAGTTGGCTGTGTACATATTATTCTTCCTCTAAATCCTTGTTTAACTAAAAGAGGTATTCTACCTGAGTGATCAAAGTGTGCATGTGTTAGAAAGATGTAATCTATGTCGGCAGGATTAAATGGAAATGGATCGTAGTTTTTCTTCTCTAGTTCATCTGATCCTTGAAACGCTCCACAATCTACCAAGAACTTAAAAGTATCATTCTGTACATAGAAACATGAACCTGTCACTGTTTTTGTTGCTCCTAGAAATTGTATAGTCATTAGGCAGTTAAAAAGAATTATCTGATTGATATATGATAATGGATATGGGGGACAAATTACAACCCTTTTACCCTTTCATTTATTTCTAATGCTTTTTCGCTTAACTTTTCTTTCGTATTCATTAAAGGATCATCTAATACAAGATCTAACAGTTCTTTTAGTATGGTACCCATAACTGGGCCTCTCTCTATACCTAACTGTACAAGATCATCTCCATTTATTTTTAGATCTGTAACCTTTAGTGCCATATCTTGTTGCCTTATCTCAGATATTCTGTTTTGCAATATGGTTATTTCTTCTGGTTTAAAACTAGTACTTGGATTAGAAAGTGCATCAGCTAATCTAAGCTTAAACAAATCTTCAATATTCTCCTCTCCTACTCTCTGTATGAATCGTCTTACAGCAGAATCACTCCACTTATGCTCCTCTATATTCTTCTTCTCTTCATCGCTCATTTCTTCTTCAATATGTGGATAGTAGAACATATGATTGAGGATTAATCTCTTCACTCTGTTAATTTCAGTATGGGAGAACTTCATTCTTTTCATAATCTCTTCTGCCATACTTGCTCCCATTTGATCATGACCGTAAAAGTGACCGTTACCCATATCAGTCCTCGGTTTAGCTATATCATGTAGAAGTGCAGCAAGTTTTACAGAATCATGAGCAACATCGCAAGTTTTCAGGGAATGCCAATACACATCATCTGTATGAAATAGTTTCTGTTCGACACCTACACCTTCTAAAAGTTCTGGCATGAAGATAGCCAGTAAACCACACTCTCTCATTAAATCTATACCAACAGATGGTTTTGGAGAATTAAGCAGCATTTTCATAAATTCATCTCGAATCCTTTCCATAGAGACAAGAGATGCAACAGCTACCGACTCTTTTATGGCCTTAAATGTTTCTTCCTCAATCGTAAATCCAAATTGAGAAGCAAGTCTACAAGCTTTAAATGCTCTTAATCCGTCTTCTTTGAATCTCTCAAGAGGAGTACCTACTGCTCTCACAACTTTCTTCTCTATATCACCTACTCCATCAAAAGGATCATATATTTCTACTTCTTTTTCTTCGTTATCATCATCCAAATCCAGTAGCGAAAGATCTACTGCCATAGCATTGAATGTAAAATCTCTTCTTCCCAAATCCTTATCGATATCCTGTACAAATTCTACACTTGCAGGCCATCTTCCATCAATATATTCAGACTCACTTCTAAAAGTAGTAATCTCTACTTCATGAGTTTCTCCAAAATCATCCTGCATCAAAGCTATGACTGTACCAAACTTAACTCCTGTAGAAACAGATTTAGGAAACAGATTTAGCATTTCATCAGGTAATGCATTAGTTGCTAAATCGTAGTCATGTGGCTCTATACCTATCACAATATCTCTTAGTGCTCCTCCAACTAGATAACATTCATACCCATTATCTATGAGTATCTTTGCTGCTTTCTGTACATATTTTGGTATCTTCATTTTGATTTTCATATACTTTTTTGTTTCTAAAGTAAGAATACCAAAGATATACATCTACAACAAGCAAGGAAAGAACCCACCAATGTCTAACAAAAGTCTTAGGCAAAACAAAAACATTGTTCTTTTTCCCATCAGTATCACCATTCATATCACCAACACCTAAAACAGAGTGATTATTTGTTCCATTGTTACTCAAAAGATCTTCAAACATATACTCAGGATTATCAATATATGGAGGTGGAACTACATTGTTACCATTTTCAACACCATCACCATCTCCACCATTTTCCTGAGGAGCATTCGAAACAACAATATTTTCAGAACTCATGGTATATGGAATTACTGTAACACAGAAATTCCCCATATCTGGTGCTGTCATAGCACCAAGAGCATATCCACCATCCAACCTGTAAGAGAAAACAGAAGTTGTGTACAATCCAAGCAACCTAAAATTCTCTTCTTCACCAACTGCACACCCTTTAATACTATTTGGATTTCTGATAATTGCACTACCCAAATCTATTTCCAGATCTTCCGTATCTAACACATTCTCTAAAACATACTCTATATGTCTACTCCCTTTGCCAGAAAGATCAAACTCTTCGGTATGACCATGATGTTCAAAGTAAATATTATGCAAATATTTCTTTGATATATTTTCTACATTCAGAGTTACCTTAACCGATTTATCAACATTCACAGTATGTATCATCTTAATTTCTAAAGGATTCTTGACATACAGAGTTGTAATAGCCATTTTATCGTCAGCCCTATCTTGAACACTCGCGATGTTATTTGCTACTAAATATTTTCCTTTTCTACCCATAAATAAACCACCTCTTATAATATTTACCTCCATATCTACAGGAGTAGAATTCAACCTTACTATATCCAACAAACCTGCATCCTCTTCGGTACTTGAAGAGAGAGGTATAAGGATGTGCGAAAGATTTATGCCGTGTCCTGCCTCATTTTTATACAGATATACTACATCTATCTTTGACTCAGGAGGGAGAGATACCCTATCAGCCACTCCAGATATTGTCCTGTTTCCACCAAAATCTGTAATTGATGACAGAGTATGTGTAGTAAGAAAGGTATTTATATCCATACCAACAACATCATTTTGGTCATATCCAACTATATGATCAGTTAATTCAGACGGATATGCTCCAATTGTATACGCTACTGTTTGGTAAAACCTATTACCAGTATTATCACCTGTACCTGTAAAATCATCAGCAAGTATCCTACTACTTGTAAATGAAAAAAGAAGAAAAATTGTAAAGATAAGTTTAAGCATAACGATATTCCTAAATTTAATAGGAATATGTTAGCTTGCAGAAATTAAATCTAGATGAACCGAATCATTAACTATCTTTCTTGTCTTTTATACGAACCTTGTCTGTAACATAAAAATGTCGTTTAAACTTACTAAATCCAAACATCATTTCAGTAATAGCTTGTATGTACGGAATAAAAGAAAAGGTCAACATATTTATAGTTATCAAATATGTTTCCAAAAAATCCCAAACATATCTGTACCACTTCCACCCCTTAGGTATAGGAGTTATTTTACTTTTGTAGTAAACAATTGCAAAATTCGACAACATCACTACAGTAAACACATAACTAAGTATTTTAGGTAAATTATGTGAAAAAGCAGTATATTGGTAATCTGTATTAAACAAATGCATAATATTTGTACCAGTAGCTAAAACAAACACAACTGTTAGAAACCAGAGATACTCCATCATCTTGCTAAGCATTGCTAACTTTCTTCTAACAGGAAAATCCTCCTCCAAAGAGAGAGCTGCCAAAGTTATTGGATGTGTAATTATCCCCCATCCCCACCTGTACTGTTGCTTGTAGTAAGAAACATGTGTTTTCCAAAAATTTTCATTCTCTACAGCATCACTATATGTTGGAATAAATACAGCCTCACTCTTAATCATTGCTTTACTTTTTACCATAGAGTTCCAGTAAAAAGCTGTATCATCATTGGGAATCTCAGGATCCCAGAATTCGAACTCTTCTAAAGTTTTCAAATTAACAACATATGAGGAGAATGTTTCTTTGCCAGTTACAAACTCTTTTGTAAAAGGAATCTTGATATACTGATCAAACACCCACTGATGCATCATAACCTGAGTCAACATATTTGACTGATTTCTAACTAAAGGAGGTACACTCCATATATTATTGTTAAATGTATGAACAGCAGATGCATAGAAAGTCTGATCAGGTAACGTAGTTGTAAGATATTTGTACATAATTGCTGAAAGATATTTTTCGTGTGGTCGCAAGTCAGAATCACACGTTATTAACAAATATCTAGAAACATCCTTTCCTTCTTTCTCCAATTTCTCAACAAAATGTCTTGTAGCCCAGTTAATATTCGCTCCTTTTACACCAGCTACCTCTCCCTCTATTCCAAACGGATGCACATAGTACTGCATACTCCCAAACTTTTTACCGTACTTCTCTTCTAACTTTTTGAAATTCTCTATCTGCATATCCTTTTTCTTTTCCTCCATGGCCATAACCACATCTATTTTCTCTCCACCAATATCGCTCTTAGACCAAGCTTCAAATGAAGGTTCTAGCACTTCAAGACTCTCTGCATATACAGGACAGAGATAGATAAAGCGCATCTCATCAAATTTCTTCTTTTCTTCAACACCCAACTTCTCTATTTCTTCTAACCAATCAACTTGAACATCATGCTCCATTCTCTTAACACCAATCCAAGTTCCTACAACAAACTTAATTGTTCTAAAGAACCAGTATGCTACTAGAAAAGATATATATATTACTAAACATGTATTTAGTTTGAATATTGCAAAAACAACAGGAAGAAGAAGAAGTGTCCATACATACAGTCCTGGTAACATTTCAAAGATTCTTCTCTTACGATGTGACATTTTTGATGGAAATCCACCATCTTTACCTTTAGGTGTTAAATTTTTGTTCTTCATATACTATTAGAATATATCATAGATAAAGTTAAGTAATTACAATGGAGAAGGATATACTCCTTCGTCCACAAGCTTCTTTAATCTTTCTCTAACATATGGAGCATCTTCTTTGTATGTTACACCAAACCACTCTGCATCACTTTGCAAAATCTTAAATTTAGCCTCATTTTTAGATACCATATCATTGAATATTGTAGGTAACAAAAATTCTCCTTTCAAAATATCTTTGTTGTTTTTAAGAAATTCACCAAACTTCTTTTCTAGACTTTCGAACACTGACGGATGAACTCCAAACATATTCATAGATATACTTGCATTTTCATCTAACACAACCTCTTCTCCATTTATTTTTGCACCTCGTATTACTCCATCGTCTCCCCTACCTATTTCAAATATTTCCTCAACTCTCTTTAGTAAGCCTTCTTCTACTTCACATACTCCTCGTTTTACTGTACCGTTCTCACTGAGAACATTCTTTAACTTGTACGCTGTAATTTCGTAAAGATCTTCGTTACACTCTTCTCTTAGGAATTTAGCAGAAATCTCAAATGCTTCTCTACCGTAAAAATCATCACCATTAATAATGAGAGAGGGTTCTTTAATTACATCTTTAGCCATTAGAAGAGCATGTCCTGTACCCCAAGGTTTCTCTCGTTCAACAGGAACTTCATACCAATCAGGAACTTTATCTAAAGATTGAAAGACGTATGAAATATTTACTTTATCTTTATATTTACTCATGAAGATCTCATTAAAAGCATCCTCCATATCAGGTTTGATTACAAACACAATTTTTGTAAATCCAGCTTTCAAAGCATCATATATGGAGTAGTCTATTATTGTCTCACCATTTGGACCAAATCCTTCCATCTGTTTCAAACCACCATATCTACTGCCCATACCAGCTGCAAGAACAAACAAGGAGATTTCTTTATTCATATCTGTGTAAAGTAGATTAGAATTTAGATAATTGTCAAAGTATACACTATATATCAAGATACGGAGAGACAGGGATTCGAACCCTGGGTACGGAAGACCGTACAACGGTTTTCAAGACCGTCCCTTTCGACCGCTCAGGCATCTCTCCAAAAGCAAGTAATTATACCATACTATTCCCCTTCCAAGGTTAAACCTAGGCTAGACCTCAAACCAAAATAGCCAAAGAAATAATATTCTCAATAACGGTTTTTGTGTTCTACCATACATTAGCATTGTACCAACAAATCAACGAATTTATATGAATAAAACCAGGCAACAAAGAGCTAACTTTCTACTTAAGGTTACACCTAGGTGTAACCTGATATTTAAGTTAACCCTTTACTACTTGATTTCTCTCTACCAAATCTCCTTTTTTATGCAAAAATATTTTCGATGGTTAGAGCACATAAACCCTTATCGTGGGCATAATACTTGAGGAAATATTAACTTTAGGTTGGACCTAGGTTTAACCTAGAGAGGTTGACTCTTTGGCTGATTTGAAAATCTTCCTAACAACATCCTCTAAAGAGGGTTCTTCTACATCTATATCTATTACCTCAAATTCCTTTAGAAATTTAGCCAAAACATTAGTAATATTTTCTCTATCTACAGCTACAACGCCCTCCATTCCATTAAAAGAAACAACCTCCCCTATCTTGGATATTTCATTAACTTTCACCTCTTTTTTTAGTAAGAACTTAACATACTTCTTTTTAACAAACGACTTTGTCAACTCATCTAACTTACCATCATATATTATCTCACCACTATCTATCACTAATACCCTCTCACACAGATTAGTAACATCCTCCATATTATGACTGGTTAGAACAATGGTAGCGTTACGCTCCTTACGATACTCTTTTAGAAAGTTCCTAAGTGCTTGTTGAGAAAAAACATCTAAACCAATAGTTGGCTCATCAAGAAAAACAACCTCTGGAAAATGTAGTAAAGAAGCTGCTAACTCACACTTCATTCTTTCTCCTAATGAAAGCTTCCTTACTGGAATATCTACAACATTCTTTATCCCAAGAACATCTACCATCATATTTAAATTCTCCTCATACTCCTTATCATCTATTTCATATACCTCCTTGTTTAACAAAAAAGTATCTACAGAAGGTAAATCCCACCATAGTTGACTCTTATTCCCCATTACCAAAGACATTCTTTTCAACAAATCATGACTCCTCTCTACCGGTCTGTATCCAAGTACATTAACCTCTCCATCATCTGGACTTAAAAGTCCACACAAACATTTTAGTGTTGTTGTTTTACCTGCTCCATTGCAACCAATGAAACCAACAAACTCCCCTTTGTTAATATCAAATGATATATTATTAACAGCAAGTATATCCTCATACTTTCTTTTGAGAATGTTCAGAGGAAACTTTTGACCGCTCCTTTTCTCCACACTAAATCTTTTAGTTAAATTTTGAACTTCTATAACTTTCTTCATCTAGGTTGACTAATTACTCACTTTATACCTATTATTATATATCATGAATCTGCCAAAATTATACAAAACTACAAAGTTAGCCATATCAGCAACATTCATTTTGATGACTCTCTCATCACCTATCCTAGCTACCGAAGTAACATCACCTAACTACAAAATTGTAGGAATTACAGCTAATTCTGGAGGAGGACTTGGAGACTCAACAAACTACAGCCTTATGTTAATAGCTGGAGAGGTATCTGCAAATCCTAGCAACTACTCTACCAATTACAAAATGAACCAGGATCCTTCTGCTAATTTTGTAGCAGCAATTCCAATGATTCAATGCTTTGAGACTAATACTGATGGAGCGGGAACACAATGTAACTCTGCACCTAGTGCAATCATTACTGGAGGCATGAAAGCTGTTTGTGGTCCTTCAGGTTGTTACGACAGAGCAAGATTTGAAATTAATCCATTATCAAACCCTGCAGACACGCTTTACGCTGTAGAAATATCAATTGATAATTTTGTGAATGATATTAAATGTATCAATGCATCAACATTTACTCCTAAAGATGCAAAATGTAATATTAATGACTTTAGAACAGAAAACTACTGGGAGACTGAGACTTTCAATATCAAAGGATTAAATGCAAATACAACATACTATATTAGAACAACTGCTCTGCATGGTGATTTTACACAATCCGACTACACTAAGATTTGGAATGCTACTACCTCCCCTGCTACAATTAGCTTTGATATAGATATTGCAGAAGCTACAGGTACAACAGTTGAATCTTCCTCTCCATACTCCATATCCTTTACAGGTGATGATGTACTAATAGCAGGAGCTGCAACAACTACAAATACAGATTTGATTTGGCTAGATGCAGATAGTAATGCATACGGAGGTGTCTCAATCATACAGTTTGGAAGATACGGTGGCTTACATAGTCCTACAACCAGTAAGACTATCGTTTCATCTAATGGAGATTTGGACACACTCGGTTCTGAGGGATTCGGTTTACAAAGCTATTATATTGGTTTTACTGACGTTTCTAGCTACACAGGAACACTCACAGCAACATCTAATTATTCAGGCACTGGTAATGTTGTAGGCATAGTTGGACAGAATGCTTCAAAAATTTACGAGGCTAATGGTCCATTGGTTAATGGAAGAATGGGTATGTATCTCAAGGCTAAAGCTGGAACAGATATTACTCCAGCAACAGATTATGGTGAGGAGATTTTCTTTACAATAGTACCGTTATATTAATCTTTTTAAAAAATTGACAAACAACTACAAAACATGTAGCCTGTAAGTATATAAATTCTGCCTTATTTAAATAATGAGCAAGACAAAAAATATTTTCACTAAGTACGGGATAATTCTTTCCGTTGTACTTATGGCCCTTTTACTTTCAATGCCTTTAGTCTTCAAATCAAATGCAGGTGCATTGTCTTCTGCATACCTATACCTTAGTCGAATGAAGACCAATCTCACTGGCGCAGATGCAGCTAATAATGTAGAAATGGTATTAGCTTTCTCTACTGGACAAGGCATTTCGACAAAGGGAAATATAACAATTGTGTTTCCAGATGATGATGATGGGAATTGGTGTAGAACTGCTGGTGCATTAACTGTAACAGGAGTTACAGCAGCCAATCCTGATCAAGGAGACTGGAGTATAGATGCTGCTCTACCAGGTGATACTACTTTAGAAGCTACATGTAGTAAAGGATCGGGAGGAAGCTCAGCAGACACAATAACTATTACAAATGTAGGAGCTCTTACAGCAGGTACAGTATATGGAGTTAAGCTTGCTAATGGTGCTGGTAGTACTGGAGTTTTAGGAACAGATGATACTGCTGGAGTACATAATGTAACTGTAGAGGCAAGAAATGGCACAGTAGCCGACTCTTCTACATTTGGTATATATCTAGTCAGTAACGACCAGGTAGTTGTTACTGCAACAGTTTCTTCAGTACCCTCAGTCTCATGCACAATTAGTACAAATGCTATCGACCTAGGTTCTATGTATCCAGGAGGTGCATTTACAACAGGACAACATACAATCTCAACACAAACAACGTCCTCTGCAAATGGATACTACTGGGCAGTTTACGGAAAAGGTGATGGCTCAACAGACGCAGGTCTTTGGAAAAGTACTGCTACAACATACTTAATTCCATCAACAGGTTCAACAACCGTTGACTTACGAGGAGTTGGAACACAAGGATTCGGTATGACTGCTTCAGATCCTGACGCAGGAGAATCAGCTACAGTTGCTACCACATTTGCAGATACTACACTTGGTGTTTTCGGAGCATTAGACAGAGGTGTAGCAGGAGCAAAGTTACTTCTCTCCCAACAGGACGCTCAAGCTTCTCAAGAAACATCAACTATTACATACGGAGCAAAAGCAGGTCCACTAGCACAAGCAGGTACATACCAAGAAACCGTAACTTTTGTTTGTGGAGGATATTACTAGAGAAAAGGAAATTAAATGAGAGAAGAAGAAATGAAATACAAAGGGGTATTAAGAATATTACTAATACCCCTAATGGTATATGTAATACTTTCAAATTTGCTTTGTAAAGCTAATGCACAAAGCGATATATCCATAGGACTATCTCCTACTTCTCAAGTATTAGAACTTCAACCGGGAGACAAATACAATGGAGAGGTAGTTACTTGGAATTTAGCAAATGAAACTACAAACTACAAAATATTAGTACGAGGATTTAGACAAATTGAAAACAAACCTGGTACTGCTATCATGCTCTCTGAGGAAGAAGAACTTCAGAGCCTCTACTCTGCTTCATCTTGGATAGCTGTAAATAGAGAATCTGTAGAATTAGTACCTAACAAAAATGAAAAGATACTGTATGAAATAAATGTTCCTACAAACATTACAAAAGGAGAATATCATGCAATTATCTCATTAGTATCTGAAAACTCACAGAATTCAGATAGTACAGCAGCATTAACTACACTCTCATCAGGAGTCCCAATACTCATAAAAGTAGGTAAAGACTTCATAGAAAATGCTGAATTACTAGAATTTAAAACGACAGAAACATACTATGAAAAACCTACTGTTGAATTCATAACAAAGATAAATAATATAGGAGATACACACATTGCTCCTATGGGTGAAATTGTTCTACAAAATATGTTTAACAAAGAAATAGGAAGAATTAAATTTAATGAAGATTCTCAAAGTCTACTTAGAGATAATATCGGAGACTATACTACCCTCTGGAAAGAGAAATTAATTACAAAAGATAGACATTTAGCCGTAGGACCGATAAAAGCAAATCTAGTATTAACATACAGAGAATTCCAACCAGGCTTTGCACCACTACTTGCAGAAACAACTTTCTGGATAATACCTTGGAAATACATCTTGATCTTCATATTAGCAATAATACTAATTGTAGCTTTGGTTAAAGTAAGAAAATACAAGAAGAAAATAAAATCTTCTTAATATATATGTCTATGTTCCTAAAAAAACTGTCTAAAACAATCTTAACTGTCTTCTTTTTCTTTGTTTTTTTATCTACTCCTACCCTAGCCTCTGTAGAACTACACCCATTTACAAACGAAGTAACAATTAAAAACACAGAAAAGCTTACTCAGACAGTCACATTTAAAAATAACGAACCATCTACCATAACTGTAACCCTAGTAATATTCTCATACGATGCACAGAATCAACAAATGATTGATTCTAAAACAAATATTTTTGTAGAGATTAAAGAAAAGAGCTTTACTGTAAAACCTAATCAAACTGTAGAAATACCCTACACTATCAAACCATTTGAAAACCTAAATGGAGGAACATACTTCAATCTCATTGTTCTAAGAACAGATTCTTTTTCAACCAGCACCAAACCATTAAATGTAGGAATTGCCCCTAATCTTTCCCATCTTGTTGTTATGAACTTAATTAACGAAGAAGAAACATTAAAAGAACAATCTACTGTAGAGATGGAGATTGTAGATAATGGGATACCGTTTATTAGACCAATGAAGATAATGTACAAGATAAAAAACACATCTTACTATGTAAACAAACCATCTGGAGAAATCCAGATATTTAATGAAAAAAGTTCTTCAAACCCAATATATTTAAGAGTTAACAAAGAGGAGAAGAAAATATATCCGGGTGGAGAAATGTCAGAAGAATTCTCTGTTTCAGAGTGGACATGGCAAGACATCTTCTATCCTAAAGAAATTGTTGGACGTTTCTACAACGGTATAGAGAGCGATTACAAATTTGTAAACATACAGTACAAAACAAATCCAATTATTCAGATAATTACTGTTCTAATTCCATTAGTATTCATCTACATAATCATCATAGTGGTAAAGGATATATATTCAAGTATAAAGAAGAAACCTAAGAATTAGAAAGAACCTCTCTTGTTGTTTTAAAAGTAACTTTAGCAACTTTTCCAAGCTCCACTTTTCCATGCTTACTTAAGAAATCCTTGGCTGTATCAACAACATGTGTCGCACCCTTTGGAAATTTGAAATAGTACTCATTCTCCATCTTCTCCATCTCATCAAGAAAGACTCCCCTTGCTAATACAGATGCACATGCAACAGCAATATCTGATTCACCTTTATGGAATTGGTAGAACTTAGCTTTCTTACCTAAAACACCTAACTCTCTACTAACTCTATCAGCCCTGTTAGAAAACTGATCAATTACAACGTGGTCACACTCAACACCTTTAGATTGCAAATCCTCCAAAGCCATCTCAATGACCTTAGAGTGTTGTTTTGCTAAAAGAATAGCTACATTTCCCGTTTCCGAAATCAATTTATTGTACTCCTCTGGCTTAACAACAGAAACATAGTAATATGGATAATCTTTAAGCTTAGAATATATATCACGAATTTTGCTGTCAGAAAGCTTTTTAGAATCCATTACTCCTAAAGATGTAATCTTAGAAGCAAATTCATCATTAACAAAACAAGCAACAACTACCAATGGGCCGAAGTAATCACCCTTACCTACTTCATCAACCCCAATATGTGGAGTAACATCTTTATTTACATCACCCCTAATCATCTCAACAATACTAGAGAAATCCTCTGCACCTTGAAATACAATTTTTCCACTAGAGTACAAAGAACACGCAGAACCTTTAGAGTTCTTCATAAAAAGGACGATATATTCATTCTTTGATGGTAATAACTCCCAACCAGAATCAACAAGAATATCCTTTACTGAACTTACTTGCTCTTTATTTAGCTGTATTGAAACTGTGTTATGTAACATTAGATTTTCTTAATTTCTTGACCGTCAACAGTATCTATGACCGAATACCCTAAAGAAGCTATCTCTGCCCTAATAGCATCAGCTCTGTCATACTCCTTACTCTTCTTAGCATTCTCCCTTTCATTAAGTAAAGCTGTCAACTTCTCATCCTCTACAACCTCTTCTTCTTTAGAACTACTCATATGTAGATTTAATCCTAATACCTTGTCAAAATCTAGTATTGTAGCTAGCTTGTCTTCCTTCTTCTCATCAGATTTAAGCATCTCATTTATGATTGCCAAACAACCAGATATATTTAAGTTGCTCTCCAACTCTTTTTTGAACAAATCAACATATTTTGGAAGAATATTACCAACATTCTCACCTAACTCTGCTACTTTGTTTACCAAAGAAAGTCTTGAGTTCCTAGCACCATCTAGAGCTTCAAAAGAGAAGTTTATCTTGTTGTGATAGTTTACGGAGATAAATAGATATCGGACATCCATAGCATCATATCCCATTTCCATAATCTCTTCTAAAGTATCTGCTCCTTTACTCTTAGAAAGCTTTTCATTATCCTTGTTAACTAACCACTCATTATGCACCCAGTATTTAACAACTGGATGCCCAAATGCTCCAATATTCTGTGCTCTTTCATTACTGTGGTGAACAGGAATATGGTCTACACCACCTGTATGAATATCGAAATACTCTCCTAGTATTGCTGTACTCATAGCAGAACACTCTATATGCCAACCTGGAAAGCCGTTACCCCATGGAGAATCCCAATTCATAATATGGTCTTTGTATCTACCAACTCTTTTCATCCAAAGTACAAAATCTGCTGGATTTTTCTTCTGTGGATCTACATTAACAGTATCCCTTGCTCCCTCCTCTTTCTCTTCTAACTCCTGCCCTGTGAATATGGTGTAATCTTCAAGCTTTGATACATCAAAATACAAAGCTTGATCAGTCTCATATGTATATCCATTCTCCTCAATCTTCTTAATTATTGATATCATCTCATCAATATACTCTGTTGCTCTTGTCCAACCGTACTCTGCAATACCATCATGATTTAAATCTTCAGGTATCTCCTCACCATTAGGTGCCAAAATATTTAGAGCTCTAAAGTCATATAATACTGAATCAATATATTTGTTTGCGATATCGATAGGTTGGAGACCCTCTTTCTTTGCTTGTCTGTCCATCTTCTCTTCACCGAAGTCATCACCGAAGTCATCAGCAGAAGTCATATGACCAACATCTGTCATATTCATAATACGCTGAACATCGTATCCTAGATATATCAATGCTCTATGAAGGATATCCCAGTTAACATATGCACGGATATTACCAAGATGCATGTCGTAGTAAACAGTTGGTCCACAATTATAAATCTTTATCAAACCATCCTTGTTTGGAATAATATCAACAATCTTTTTGTCTAGAGTAGAATACAATTTCATTAAATATCCCTCCTTCCTTCTAGAGCTCGTTTTAAAGTTAATCTATCAGCATATTCTAGATCTGCACCTGTAGGCAGACCCATTGCTAATCTAGTAATTTTAATTTTACCTTCTTTAAGTAGATTCTTAAAGAGATCAACTATGTAGTTTGCAGTAGCCTCACCCTCAAGACTAGGGTTGGTTGCAACAATAACCTCAACAACATCACTATCCTTCAAGAGTTCATCTACCCTACTTCTTAATTCCTTAAATCTTAACTCCTCTGCCCCTATTCCCTCAGCAGGAGAGATTACACCACCTAGCACAAAATATACTCCATCAAAAACAGCTGAATTCTCAAAAGCAACAACATCTAAAGGCTCTTCCACTACACATATCTTGTCCTTTTTTCTTAGAGGACTAGAACATATCTCACATACATCCTTGTCTGTTACATTAAAACATTTACTACAATTCTTAACAGTATTCTCCATCTCTATGAGAGCATTAGCTAACTTAGAAGCATCTTTGTTAGGAGAACGAAGGTAGTGGTAAGTCATACGAGATGCAGACTTAGGACCTACACCCGGTAATCTTCCAAACTCCTCTATTACTTTTTCTACACTAGGAGGTAATATTGACATATTTTACTTACTTTCCAAACATACTCTTTAACTGATCTAGATCCATGTCTTGTACCATCTCTTTCTGTAACTTCTTCTGGTAATCCTTAAACGCCTCCTTAAACCCTTTCTTTATATCATCCATCATATCTGGATCTAAATACTCTTCATCTATATGTACATCTTCAAGCTCTTGAGCACCGTTCATATATATTCGAACCATTCCGTTCTTAGATTCACCCTTAATCTTTTTCTCTCTCATCTTGTTTTGCAGCTTCTTAGCTTCATTCTGCATCTTAATTAATTCAACAGGATTTAACATACTTTTAAAAATTGAATTTAAATTTACGGTACATTATACAGGAAAACTTACACTCCTTCGAATATTGCCTCTATCTTTTTGTTGAAATTCTGAGGTGTATCATTTGTATCTACCTTTTTCTCTTCCTTTTTCGGAGTAACTGGTAAATTCCTTAATACAAAGTTAGCATCTGATTTTTCTACTGGCTTTATGGCTGAATTCACTTTACAATCTACCTTACATCCTGTGCCGTATACTTTCTTGAACACTCGAGAGATTACATTTCTACTCTTTGGAACCTCTATCCTTTCTTTGTGAAATTGAAAAGGAACTTCTAAATAAATGATTCCTTTTTCAAAAGACAACACATTTGCACCACTCAAGAAAGCGTAGAGATGACCATTAAACGGCTTAATTTCTGTAATGAACAAATCCCACTTCTCCTTAATTTCATTAAGTGGAATATCACAACAAACAGAATCTGTTTCTACTTCAACTTCTTCTTTAGTTTCCTCTTCTTTCTTCTCTACCTTTTTAATCTTGTTCTTAACATCCTTGTTAATCATTTCAACATCTGTATTTACACTTGGCTTCATCATCTCTGGAATAATCATCTCTAATACTAATACCTGATTATTTGCATATCTAATCTTGTTCTCTGCCTCAAGAAAAAGATTAATTAGCTTATGGATAGTACGAAGATCAACCTGCTCTGCAAATTTGTACTCTTTACTCATACTTCCTTTAATCTTCTCTGTTAGAACATTTTGTAATATATCAAGAACATACTGCGTAAATTGTTGAAGATTAACACCAAGCTCCTCAAGAGAAGATATGACACCTAAAGCCTTTACACCGTTACCCTCGAGTAGATACTTAAGCAGAAGCACCACCTTGTCAAAATCTGGCAGTCCTAAAACTTTCCTAATCTCTTCCACAGTTATTTCATTATCCTTAACATCTTGACCACTATGCACAACATCAAGTATAGAGAGAGCATCTCTGTAGCTACCTTTTGCATTCTGAACAATAATGTTGATACCATCATCAGACATCTTTACCTTCTCCTTCTCCAACACCTCTTTTATCAATTTCCTAATCTCATCATCACTACCAAGTCTAAAATCATACCTCTGACATCTAGAGAGAATTGTTGGAGGTAACTTATGTACATCTGTAGTTGCCAGTATGAAAACAACATGTGCAGGAGGCTCCTCTAATGTTTTAAGAAGTGCATTGAACGCCTCTGTGGTTAACATATGTACCTCGTCAATGATATATACCTTGTATTTACCCTCAGACGGAGAAAACTCTATCTTCTCTTTCAACTCCCTAATCTGGTCAATACCTCTGTTTGATGCAGCATCAACCTCTATGAGATCCAAAAACCTACCATCTGTGATGTTCTTACAATTCTCACACTCTCCACACGGATTACCATCTTTTTTCAAATTCAAGCAATTGATTGCCTTAGCTAATATTCTAGCTGTAGATGTCTTTCCAGTACCTCTAGAACCAACAAAAAGATACGCCTGGGCTATCTGATTCTTCTTAACAGCATTTTTTAGAAGCTTAACAATATTATCCTGACCGTACAGTTCGTCAAAATTCTGCGCTCGATATTTTTGATACAATACTGAAGACATGAATATATACTAAACGAATGAGAGAGTCTTGCCAAGTGGATCTTATTTACTCATCGACTTTAACCTTGATACTGCTTCATTTAACATTTCCGAATACAAGCCGTAACCAACTGAATTTATCGCTCCGGACTGATTATGTCCTAGTATATCTCCCGCTCCTCGTATCTCTAAATCTTTGTTAGAAAGCAAGAAACCAGAACCTAATTCTTGCGAATTCCTTATGGCATCAAGACGAAGCTTAGAGTTACCTCTCAGCTTCTCGTAGTAGAAATACGCATACGCTTGAATCTTTGCCCTCCCTATTCTACCTCTAATTTGATACGCCTGAGAGAGACCAAGCATACTCATGTCATCTATGATTAAAGTATTAACATTAGGAACATCTAAACCATTCTCAATAATGGTGGTACAAAGCAGAATATCAATCTTTCCTTCATTAAATTGCTTCATTACATTAGACAAATCTTGAACACCCATGCGTCCATGAGCAACCCCCACTTTATGCTGAGGAAACATCTTGGTCAATTTCTCATACACATACTCTATCGTTTCTATACGGTTATGTAAGAAATATACTTGGCCATTTCTTTTCAATTCTAGGCTAATTGCTTTCTCTACACTCTCCCAATTAAACTTTTCAAAACTGTTAATGATCTCCAAACGACCAGCTGGAGGAGTAGCTAACACAGATATATCCCTAATACCAAGTAACGCCATATTTAAAGTTCGAGGAATTGGTGTAGCAGTTAAAGAAAGAACATTGCATGATACCCTTTTAGACTTAATTTTCTCTTTCTGCTTAACTCCAAACTTCTGCTCTTCATCTACAACAAGTAAACCTAAGTTCTTAAACTCAACAGAATCACTTAACAAAGCATGAGTCCCAACAACAATATCAATATCACCACTCTTAAGTCCTTCTAACACTTTCTCTTTCTCCCTAGATGAAGCAAATCTAGACAGAGAAGCAATCTTAAAAGGATAGCCTTTAAATCTAGATTGCAAAGTATACAAATGCTGTTGAGTTAGTATAGTTGTAGGAACTAACATAGCTGCCTGATAGCCTGCATTTACCACAGCAAATATAGCTCTCATAGCTATTTCTGTCTTACCGTATCCAACATCACCTACAAGTAGCCTGTCCATTGGCTTGTTTTGTTGCAAATCATTCACAATATGTTTGGTTGCCAATATCTGATCATCGGTATCTTTAAATTCAAAATCATTAACAAAAGAATTTAGCTCATCAAGAGAAAAATCAGAATCAATTACAGGATCTACTTTCTGAGCCTTACGCAAAGCATATAGCTGTAGAAGCTCTCTTGCTATCTCCTCTGCCTTCTCCTTAGCTTTCCTAGAGATTCTCCTCCATACTCCACTATTCAAACCTGTCAAAATTGGTCTACTTTTTCCAGCACCAATATATTTTGTAATCTTTTCTGATGCTGTTAGCGGGACAAACAACCTATCTTTACCTGCATACGCTATCTCCATGTAGTATCCACTTTCTTTTTTGTGAATTCCAACATATTTACCAATACCATGATCTTTATGTACAACATAGTCATCAGGTACTATCTTCTTCAAAATATCAACAGATGCAGGATCAATCCCAATATTTCGACTTTCAAATTCTGACAAATCTACCTCTCCTAGGACTTCTCTGTCTGTCAGTACCACTATTTTGCCAACAGTAGATACAAATCCTCTACTAATATATCTGTGCTCACTATCTTTTTTCAAAATAACTTCATCAATATTCTTCCTTTCCTGCTCTGTTAAATCGAAATCATAGTTATCAATATCTGAAGTGTAATATATTACTTTGTATCCGCGATTTTTGTAATTGGTAACTATCTCCCAAACTACTTTGACAGAGGCAAAAGTATCCATGCCTGCTATTTTCCTAATTCCAAAATGTACACCCTCTTCCTGTCCAATATCTGTACTTACCTCTACCTTAAAAAAATCTTTTTGATTTTCATTACCAACAACTACAGAAGATGAATCATCAAGAAAGACTTTTCTTTCTACAGAACTAAATTTCTTTCTACTAGATACTTCTACTAAATCAATTTTTTCAACTTCTTCGCCTAAAATGGAAAGACGTACAAGGCTATCCATACTAAATGGCCAGATTATGACAACATCTCCAAGTATGGATATTTCTCCCTCGTTCCATACTCTCTCTACTCTCTGATACCCAAGATTAAGGAAAGGATTTAGATCGAATTTATCCCCAATGCTTAACTGTAGCTGATTATGACTTTCTTCTTTACCTACTGAGAGCCAAACTCCTTTTTTTAGTATGTATCCCAATAATTCTGCAGTAAATTCGTAGAATTCGCTTTCTACACCAGAAATTTTTTTGCATGAAAGAATCTCCTCTTTAAGAGGAATATAACTCTCTGCTACTATGTGTACAAGAGAATTGTCTTTCACAAGCATTATTCTACCACAAAGTTTGTCTCATAAATGAGAATCTACTTTCTACTTCTAACTGCAACAGTTAAAATGTAAGTATGAGAAACAAACATCTAACTGCTGCAGACAGAGGGGCAATTGAGATATTGCTCAGAGATAATTTTAAC
>JBMNPD010000027.1:0-9327 GCA_050943415.1 Candidatus Dojkabacteria bacterium | reverse complement strand
GGAAATTCGTTCCTCTCTCAACGTTGAATCATATTCGTGGCATCCAGATAAACAATGCCTCGAAAGTGCAAAGGAACGTGGATTTCCACTTTCCACTGCAGTCTGGACCTGCAAACCCGTACAGGACTACCAATTACCTGCCAGAGTTATGATACCGGGCGAAAGAGTTCGATTCGGTACCCTAACTTTCCAGAATGAATCGCGGATCTGGATTTTATTTAACTTCGTAGTACCAACACAAGCCAATTACTCATTCGAGTACATTGGCAGAGAGCAGCTTCTGCTCGTTGATCCGTTTATTGTCGGTACAGAACATAGTTCTGTAACTGGGGAAGAATTCAAGCTGTGTTTCGATACAGCAGGTGAGTGTACTCCACCAGTTACAGTATATCTACAATACACTTACTAATACTAACTTTCTGTCCCATGGTTATGGGGTGAAGACATAAAATAATGGTTGTTGCTTCAAAAAACAAACATTCTCTTCGCCCCTCCCATGTGAATCTCACACACTATACATCTTCTAGAACTAAATAGACTTACTGATGAGTCCATATATCATACAGATATTGAGGGCGAAAAGATAAAAAAACTTTGTAAAGAGGAGAAAAACCTCCTTTTTTTGTTATATCAAAACCTTCCTAACAACCTCAAACACCCACATAAACAACCTTGCTGGAAGAATACTCATAACTAATACACCAACCTTCTGTATATTCCATATAATTAACTCTCTAAATGTAGGCTTAATATTCAAATTCTTAATAGCCCACTTCCTCATATCAGAAGTCTTTTTAAAATGATCAACCATCTTAGATTGAGACTGGGTATCAAAAGTCATACGATACTTAATAACTTTCTCTGAAATATTAGCAAACTCACCCTTAGTACTAAGTATTAGAAAAAGCTTTACATCCTCTACCTTCCATATATCCTCAGGATACAAACCAACACTCTCAAGAGAAGACCTCCTCAATGTTACGGCAGGATGTGCAAAAGGTTGGAAAAGAAACAGATTTCTTCTAAGTTCCTTATCTGTTTGAGGATACTTTCTACTACCAGTTACTTTCGAATTAGCATCTATGATATCTATCTGACCACCAACAGCAACACAACTCTCATTAGATTCTAGATATTCAACCTGCTTCTCTATACGCGTAGGATACATAATATCATCTGCATCCATCCTAACTATATATTTTCCTTTAGACTCCCTAATCCCAATATTTATTACATTACCCAAACCATTCTGCTTCTCTACAGGTAGAACTTTTACCCTTTCATCCTTTTCTGCATACTCTCTAAGAATATCTAAAGTATTATCTGTACTCTTGTCATCTACAACAATAATCTCAATATTTATATACGTTTGGTTCAAACAACTATCTAAACATTCTCTAATATATTTTTCTCCATTATGTACAGGTATGATTATGGAGCATAGTGAATTATCTGATTTCATACTTAGAATGTCTTAAAATTTTAGCTATATATACCAAAATCAACAGTATCAACATAACATATCCTACATATGATAGGAGATTTGGCCAATACAAAACAATAATCTCTGAATAATTCTTACCTGATATATCCCATCCTTGCTTCCAGCCGTTGATTGTTACTTTTTTGTCATTCTCTATCAAACTTAAACCTTCTTCATTCCTACCAAACGCTAACCAACCAGAAGATGCCGACTGAGAAATACTAAGCAAGGTATTATTATCCGAATCTTGTATACTCGATCTGTAATAGGAAAGGTTATTTGAATATCTAGGAGCAAGTTCTATTTCTTTGTATTCTATCTTACTATTACCTTGATATTTTATAGATTCCCATAACAAAGGATATTTCATAATGACTAATGACTTAAGTATATTCTCTGATCTTAATTTGTTACTACCACTGCCGTAGATAAGTTTAGTTTTACCCTCAATTGAAGCAGAATCAAAGAACCTAATTTCTGACGAAAAAGTATCTATATTAAACATATCTTGGTACCAACATTTTTCATCAAATGAATATATAAAGCAGAGATTAGCTGGGATATTAGATATGTTTCTTCCATTCCAATATAACAAATATCTCTCATTTTTCTCAGTTTTAAAAAGATCTACTAATTGAGAAACGCTTTGCTTCTCTACAGTTTGTTTCATTCCATTCTCTGCAGATACCCCAATATAGCCGCTACTACTAGAAGAGTCTTTCACCAATTCCCATAGAGCATTATCAACCTTTCTTTCATCATATATGTAAGAAGAATCACCATAAATAGCAGGAATCTTAATTGTGTACTTACTCCCACTAACCAAAAGCAAATCAGATATTTCAAAAGTATCCGAAGCAGTTTTAACTTTTAACACTTCATGTATTGGAGCATATTTTAGTTCTACTTTCTTAAAAGTAGCTTCAGCAGAAGAAACAGAATCTGTTCCTACAACATAAAGTATAAGAGTGAGTCGATCAGATCCACGTACAATTGTGTCTATTAGAAATTCGCTATCTCCATACGAATTAGACACATCAAAGAACTTTTCTTTATTTAAACATCTCTGTTTACTTTCAGAGTAAAGACAATACCCTGGATAGTTTCCATTTTCTGCTTCCCAATTTAAATTAACTTTTAACACATAATTATTAGCTATATTAAGAGAATGTATTTTTGAATAAACACAAGGCAATTGGCTAGATCCTTTCAAACTCAATCCTGAACTTATCTCCAAGCTCTGTACATTAGTATTGTTAACTATCTCATTCCCTGAACAATCACTCCCTTCTGATTTCAAAATGGATGGTATTAAATTAGCAGTCGTAAAAGAATCATTTCTCACTCCCCATATTTCATTAACTGATAAGAAGTTCTTCTCGACAGTTATTCCCGTATCTACTTGATGATTGGAAAAAATTTTATCATCAACAACATAATAATCATAATTAGATTTTGCAAATTTTTTAAATGGTAATACAGTATCATCACCTTTTATGTGAGGATAACTAGGAATAACTTGAATTTCATTCCCATATATTTTCATATAGGCAGGGTATGTAACCAAATCCTTGTACTCTATATTTGGTCGAACATAATATGTTTCTCCATCATATATAAAATCACCAACAATATAGTTATCAACAAAAACTTTGTTTGACAAAGATAGCGAAGAAATATTAAGAGATGGGGAATTCTTTCTCTCTCTAACAAAGACATTTTGATCATAGCTACTACATGAAAATGTTTCTGTTAAGATATTTTCTTGACTTGGTACTTTATATAACTTTAAGAACCCAGAATTCCATACTATCTCATAACCACTTAATACTTGCGCAACACCTTCTTTGTCTACATCAAATACATATCCTTCATACTCCAAGCTTTCATCAAGCAAAACATACTCAACATCATATTTTTGTAAGAGAGAGAGAAACTTCTCACGATTATATGACCTAAATATATTACTCATCTCCAACATAGCACTTTCTCCAACTCCACTCCCTACAGCAGAAGACATATCCATCATAGGATTTGGAACAACATATGAAATGAACTGAGATCCCCAAAAACCCCATTTATATTTTCTAAAGTAATTATTATTTGCAGGAGGAGCATAGTATATTCTATCTGTTAAATTCGTGTTTTCTTCTAAATATTCTTTTAATTCTTCATATTCTTTTGGTAATACAACTGCTGCTCTGTCTGCAAATAATTCCCCTTTAAAGAGGTATTCTGAGTAAAACAAGGAGAGAGAAAGTATGAAAAAAAATATCGTACATTTAAATATCTTTTTTACCTTTCTGCGTTTCAAGAAAGAAGAAAGAAAAGAGACAAAATATATTATTCCAAATGTACCAGTTATGGTAACAGACCACACATATATTTGACCAACTTTAGAGAATGGCCATCTCAAAACTTGTTTAAATAATGGTACATATTCCTGCATCCAAACAAAAATACTACCAAAAGGAGGATTTCCAACTTTCATTAAGAACCAAGAGATAAAAGCAAGAAAAGCGAAATAAAATATTCTCTTATTCTTTTTAAAAACAGAGAACACCATAGCTAATACTGCAAAGAATGCAGGTAAGAGACCTACCACTTTGTAAAAATCATAATGCTGAAATTCAGCTGACATACTAAACAAAGGACGATTCCCGTCTACTTCATAAAGGTTACGATTATATAATCTTGCCGAATTTAACCAATTTTGCATTTCTGTTTCCAAATCAATTGTACTTGCTGTTATTGTCTTATTGGTGTAAGAATCAACCACATTTTGACTATTCGTTATCGTGTAATGAATAAATGGGAATATCCAAAATAGTTGAGTGGTTAGAAATATAAAAATTGTCTTGACTACTCTTCTCATAGCATTTCTCTTGTCTACATCTAGTAATAAAGGTATACATAGAACAAAACCTATGTATACAAGAGAATCTAAAATAAACAAAGTTGAGATAACAGAGACAGATGTAAATAAGATAGAGGATAACAGCAGCAACAACCCACGTTTTTTTGTAGGATTTTGAATATATTTATAAGATGCAAGGAAGAGTAGGGGAAAGAAACCAAAGTTACTAATATATGGAGCCATGTTTTGATAATAAAGCCACATTGTCCATAACGTAGATATATATATGACTCCTGATAGTAAGTATCCTATTTGCGAGTAGTTCTTCCATTTCCCTTTTTGTAGGATAGAAGATGTTAAAGATGCTGTAGATATTGAGCCAATAACAAGACATAAGACATAAAAAAGCTGTCCTAAGAACCAATCAGGCAATATTAGTTTAAGAACATAGAAAATAATTGAACGAAAGATGTCCGCTTGTTCACTATCTGAAGGTACACCCAACACTCTGTATCCTCTCCAAGCAGGGGAGAGTAGATACCTCTCTATGGACAGTTTAGGATTTAACTCAGGCGAGTAATTATCATTTGAGAGTAGGTGTTTATCCCATCTCAATGAGAGTATAGATATAATTAAGAGTAATATTCCTAGTAGTATTTGACCGTATCTTTTTCTAAACACTAAACAAAGCTTTTTAATAGTTCTAGACATAGTAAAATATACCAAATTATTTACTTTTTCTGAATATGTATCGTTCATTGACTAATACATAGTTCTACAGTACAATTGCACTCTTAGAACAACAAATAATTGTTCTGCTCTTTACAATTTCTTTTTGTATGTAAATTAGTGAGTTATTCCTAGTACATACATAAAGAATTAATAGCATGTGATTAAAGTGTAATAGGAGGAGGAAATGGTAGAAGAAATTAATGGGATTAACTTTGAAGATGCTATAAATAGGATTTTGAAGAATATGGATTTTCCACTACCGAAGACAAATATCTATGAAAAAGTTATTAAGGAGATAGCTGAGGAAATAGCAAAAGAAACACCTGAGGAAGCCATTCGGACAACTATTGAAGAAACTACTGAAGAAGCTCCTGACCAAACTCTTGATGAAGCTATTGAGAAATTGTTATTCATTTGTAAATTTATTTCAGATGAAAACTTTCCTTTTCTTGCAAAAGTAATATATGATTATCAGCACTTTGTTAATTATATAGAGAATAACTTCCCCGAGTTGATTAAACTCATAGCAGAAATCAATAATAACGAAAAAGCTTTCTATACTATACAAACTAGAAATAATACATTTTCTTTTAACAAGCTATATCTCGCTGATATACTCATTATACTCTTATTACATATAAAAAGGGAATAAAAACAAGCAATATATCTACGTTATGGAAACTCTAGTATGTGTTGCTATACAATAATTTTATCTTTAATCACATGCTAGAATTTCCACACAAAAATATAATTCTTTGCAACTTGACACTAATCACAATCAATCATATTCTATATATAGTAATCTGCCTATTATACATATTCATAAAGGTAGAAAATAAAAAGCTTATCTAATTTAATAGAACATTTCTATGATAGAATATAATTCCGAAAACACAGGTTTAGGAGGGACAGTATCAACCCCCAGCTCAAACCTAACACAATTTGATAATCAACAATTTTACAATAATAATGATGCAGCACTTACTTCTTCAAAAGAATTTCCAGATGGCACAAATTCAGTATCAGACGCACCAGCAGTCATAGATAACCCTTCAGAAAACACAAATCAAATAAATAAAGATGGTGGTACACCAATAATACCAGATGGTTTGAAAAAATTTATAGATACTGGTGAAGCAACACAGGAACAACCTTCTAAAGCCAACATATCTTCTCCAGAAACACTTGCATCACAAGAACATTCTACAGCAACAACAGGTCAAGCAACAGAACAACAACAAACAGAAGATGAAATAAAACAATTACTAGCAGAATCAAATCAAAGATATCAACAACTACTAGAACAAATGAAGCAAGCCAACAGGACATTAGGGGATATTGCAACAATGCTATCTAATCTATCTAAACGTCCTTACTAAGAACTACATACTAGAATACTACTGTAACGGATGACTCTTTCTTACTGTCTCCTCTGCAAACTTCTCACTAGTATGAACGTACTTAGTTGTTGTGTTTAAACTAGAGTGACCTAGAAGTACCTGTAGGGCAACAGGACTAGCACCTTCCTCAGCTAGATAAGTAGCAAAACCATGCCTTAAACTATGTGCTGAAGTCGGAATCTGAATACCTAACTTTCTCCTGTACTCTGCAATCTTCTCCTGAAAATGATTAGTAGAAATCCTAGCATTAGGCTTCTTAGCACGACTTCCAGAAAAAGGAATAAACAGGGCAGGGGAGTCAAACTTTTCCAAATATCCACTTTCTCTGTAACTCTCAATCAACTTAATATACTTCCTATTCCCCTTATCAAACATCTCCAAATTCAAATTAGATCTTTCTTCATTAGAGTTGCTATTATTCAAACCCTCAACCAACAAATTTTCCTCATCACTCCCCCTATCGGTAAATGCAAATTCTAACCTGACCCTCAAGTAACTATTCAACCAATCAAGACTCCTAGGTGTCATAAATACCGTTCTTTCTTTCTTTCCTTTACCCCAAATATACATCTTACCCTCACTATTAATCTGATCCAAATCCAAACCAATTAACTCAGAAATCCTCATACCAGTAGCAAACAACATCTCCAACATACATCTATTACGTATAGCAATCTTTTCATCCTTCTCAAACTCCATAGGAGATTCAATCAAAGATACCAACTCATCTTTACTAGCCACTTTCTTCAATCTTTTCTCAGACTTCATCATATCAATAGCATCAGGTGGCAAAGGAATTGGTAAATCCCAAGCAATCCTAAACTTCAGAAAAGATCTCAACGCAGACAACATCCTGTTTATACTATTCGGATCCAAACCATCATTCTTTCTTCCAGCCTTATTCCTAGGAGTACCTAACACACCAAGACCACCATATACCTTACTGTAAATCTTACTCAAAAAATCATTCTCAAACCTTTTACCTTGTCCAGACTCATTTTCTTGATTGTCCCGAGGGCTAGATACACCACTTAAATTTTTCGAAGGCCTTGTAGAGCCCCTCAGAGCCTCGGTGTTGTTTATCCTTTCTACATCTACATTTTCTTTGCATTGTTCCCTAATTTTATCCAAATCTTCAAGATGTTGACTCGCAATTAAGTACCCTTTGAAGTTACTAATATCCTTCTTAGAAACATCCATAAACTTAACATTTCTAAAATGCAAAAACACAGCAAATATACACAAATCTCTAGCATAGTTAACAATCGTCTGTTGACTGTAATTATTGTTCTGTAAAGAGATTAGATAGTCATCTTGATCATCTAATTTAGGAAAGCTATTCATACTCATATATTACATTAAAATTAAATTTAAGAAAATTAGAGTAGGGGGCCATTTTTCAAATTCCTGAGAAAAGTAGAAAGTAGATAAATAGAGAGAGGAGAAAGAGATTTAGGAACAAGATATAAAGTTGGAATAAATTCTTTTATTTTCATTTTAGTATATAAAGTCATAAATACTACTATTCCAAAGTTATTAGGAACACACCGCATATAAGGGACATTATACTCGGCTACATATTTTCTAATTGTAACATATATCTCACTAGAGTAGAACCCACCACACCACATGTACCAGCATACTCATAAATGAACAATTAAATATTCCTACTTACCCATTAAAAATAATTAAAATTTGAAAGGGGTATAAAGAAACAGTTATCCACACTAGATTACTATAGGACGCTATGTGAAACCTTGTTACTACAGGCTTTTAGCACTCCTCCCCCTACTCTGGTATACCTATCTATTAAAAATGTTCGTAAGTAAAACAGCAACAAACGTTATGATTAAAGCAAAAACATGTAAACCAATACCTCTATACTTACCACGAATCATACTTTCCTGAGTAACCATACTAACAGCAAAATAGTACCCTACTACTGGAGCAATAGAAATAACCTCGTGAACATTTCCTGAAAGAAACACACCTGCGAGAAGTACAAAAGATATAAATGCTGTAAGAAAGCTCTTTCTTAACAACTCCCCCTCCTCTACTTCCACATTAATATAATGAATCAATGCAACAATAATATAGAACGGAAGAACTGATCCTAAAAGAAAATATACATTAAATTCACTTAACAGAAAACTAAAAGTCAAAAAATACATTGTAAGAACAGATATAACATAGGAAGAAGTCCTAGCTACCTGTGCTAAAGGTATTTTTTTGTAAAGATTAACATTAAATACATTAGCTGAAAGGAAAGCAAAATAGTTAACAAAAAACACAACAATTACTAACAATAGAAGGATAAATGCCTCATATATCCTACTAAACTTCTGAAAGAAGAAGAATTCAATAAATAACTCTTGAGAGAAGACAAATAACGCTGGTTGAAGAAGATAGATTAAAGATTTTCTTTTAATCTGGAAGTTAAATGCCCAAATCAGGCCAACGAACACGATAACAAAATATATTAGAGCATTTAGATACACTCTTGATATGACAACTTGAGTATCTTTTTGAACAAGCTTACTAACAAATAAAGAGAGTGCTATGAAAGCTGCTAGAAGAAGAATCTTACCTCTTTTCTCTCTGTCTGTACTAGATTCATTATTACTTCTTCTCATATTCCAAAGATTCTACATATTTTAAACCCTTCTGTGTAAGGACTCTACCACGAGAAGTTCTCTTTAAGAAACCACATTTCATCAAATACGGTTCGTTTACATCTGTTACAGTTACTTCATCTTCTGAAACAGATGCTGCAAGAGTAGAAAGACCAATTGGACCTCCTGCGAAGTTATGTAACAGCGAGAGCAGTAACTCCCTATCTATCCTTTCTAAACCAT
>JBMNPD010000026.1:0-9919 GCA_050943415.1 Candidatus Dojkabacteria bacterium | reverse complement strand
AGACGACATAGCGGAAGAATTGAACAACAGGCCCCGTAAGAGGCTTGGCTATCGTACCCCTAATGAGGTATATTTACTTAATTTAAATAAATCAAAGATATGTTGCAGTTGCAATTAGAATCTAGGGGTTGTTGTTTAATCTGTTATCTTTTTAGTATATATGTAATAATTTTGTATTAAGTTAATTAAAAAGTAATTGTATGTCAATGGCCTATCCTATGTTTATTTTAATTGGTTGTATTCTTTTTTTTGCTTTTGTTTTGTTTACACTTGTTTTGTGGATACTAATGTTAATAGATTGTTTTAAGAGAAAGGATTTGGATCAGAATGAGAAAATAAAGTGGTTAATAATTTTGTTTTTAGCTACTGGTTTTGGAGCGATTATCTATTGGATAATGGTTAAGAAGAAAAAAGGTAAATCTGCTAGAGAAGAAATGCCTAAGCAGATAGAAAATGTTAATGAAGAAATAATAACACCTGTTGTAGATGTAAGTAATACTTCCTCTTCTGTAGAAGAAACTGTTATTGAAACAAACAAAGAAGTGTATGAAGAAATGGATAATAGTGTTGTAGCAGAAAAATCTGAACAGAAAGAAATTCCACAACAGGTAGAAAGTATTAATGAAGAAATAATAACTCCTGTTTCAGAGTTAAGTACTTCTCCTACTTCTGTAGAAGAAACTATTGCTAAAACAGAACAACCTGTACAAAAAGAAACTCCTGTGGATACATCTCAGCCAATGTTACAAAATACCCCTATTGAAATGGCAACAGGTACAGATCAAGACTACCTAAGACCTGTATCAGAAGTAGAAGCAGGAAATAGTGATATTCCAACTGTTTAACTAACTACATAATGTCTACCAATATTATTGGTTCTCTTTCTGTCTTTTTATAAATTAGTTTTTCTAAATCCTTTTCTAATTGCAACTTTAACGCTTTTTCATCAGCTTTCTTTAAATCTTTCTGCATACTTAACCAATTCCTGTGTGTATCAAAAATACAAGTCTGAATCTCCTTTAGTAATTCATGAGAATGTTTAAAGTAGATGAATCCTCTAGAAAGGAATCTAGGTTTACCTACAATTTTTTTTGTTTTTGCACTTATATTTAAAATTACAGTAAATATTCCAAATTCTGAAAGTTGCTTTCTATCCTTTAGAACCATATCTCCAATGTCTCCTACTCCAAGACCATCGATCAGAATTGGTTTTGACTCTATCTTCTTTCCTCTCTTCCAGAATCTACCATTGTATTCCCACATCTGACCATCGTCTGTTAAGAATATATTATCCTTGTTAAAACCCCATTTCACTAAATTTAATTTGTTAAAATATCTGAAAGTTAACGAACCGTGTATCGGCATGATGTATTTTGGTCTAATCATATTTACCATTGCTCTAATATCTTCCTGATTGCCATGACCAGTAGAGTGAATCTTAAGATTTACATTATCCTTTATTAAATCTGCACCAAGAGCAATTATTCTGTCAGTCATCTTTTCAATCTTACTGATATTTTCAGGAATTTCAGAAGAAGACATTATTACAAGATCTCCTTTTTTAATCTTTATAGTTCTGTGTTCATTTAAAGAAATTCTGTTTAATACAGCAAATCTTTCACCTTGACTACCAGTACAAAGAATTAAAAGCCTTTCATCTGGATACTTGTTAATATCTTTGTCTTTAATGAATATTTCATCATCTGCTTTGATATATCCACTATTTCTTGCAATAGATATTGCTTGATCCAAACTTCTTCCAGCGACAAGAACTTTTCTGTTTGTCTTTTTTGCTATTTCTATAACTGAATACAACCTAGTTATTAATGAGGAGAATGCTGAAAGAATTACTCTACCAGAATGATTAGATATAACCTCTTCTAAATTTTTGGATATTTCTGTCTCAGAAGGTGCTTTTCCTGGTACAGTTGCATTAGTACTCTCTATTAATGCTAAATCAACTTTTCCTTTCAGACCATGTAATTTCTGGTAGTCTGAAAGAGGCTCATTGGCAGGTTTAGTGTCAAATTTGAAGTCTCCTGAGAAGAAAAGATTACCAACAGGACTTTCAAGAAAGATAGAGAAAGCATCAGGAATACTATGATTTATACCTATGAATGTTGCTTTGAAATACTTCCCTATGTTTATCTTTGATTTTCTATCAACACTATATATCTTAACTCTTTTATCCATTTTGTACTCTCTCATCTTCAACTCAATTAGGGATTTTGCAAAACCACCTGCATATATTGGTGGATAGTCTAATTCTGGTAGTATCCACTTTAACGCTCCTATATGATCAAGATGCCCATGAGTTATGAGGATAGCTTTAATGAACTTTTTATTCTTTTTTAAATATCTTGTATTTGGAATTAAGTAATCAATTCCATACATCTCTTGACCAGGAAAAGAGTATCCTGCATCAATCATTACTATTTCATTATCATACTGCACGAAGTTAGAATTTCTTCCAATTTCAGAAGTTCCAGATAATGTACATAGTTTAAGTAAATCCTTTTTATTTCTATTATTATTTTTCATATTTCAATTCTATTATATTTTTACAATTATACATATATTAACAAACCTATACAGGTTTGTGTTGCGATTGATTTTGTATGTGAGAAATTCTTTTAAGTATTTCAAACACCTTACCAATCTTTGTTACATAATATCAACCAAATGTTTCTCCTATCCATGCCTACTTAAATTATACCATATATGGGGTATGTAATGATAGCTTTTATCTAATGCATAACGTTGACAAGATAAAAAATTACATTTAGCATTTAAATATGAACAAAGGTTCTAGAATTGTTTTATTTATTGTAATAATTCTCTTTTTAGTACTACTAATTTTCTTTCTTACTAACTATACCAATCTGAATAAAGTCTTTATCAAAGAGAGAGCTGAATTTATTACCAAAAACGAAGATTACGAGATTAAAATATTTACCGAAGAACTAATTAAAGATTTGCCCGAACCTTTGAAAAAACATCTGCGTGTTAGTGGATATATCAACACACCTATTCCTGTAAACGCTGATGTTTATTGGACAGAAAGTTGGTTGAAGATGGCACCAGACAAAGATTGGCAGAAGTTGGAGACTACCCAATTTAATTCTGTCAAACCAATTGGTCGACTAGCTTATATGAAATTTACTGAAATGCCTGTAGCAGCTCGGGATATGTATCGCAATGGCTATGGGGAAATCAATGGAAAGTTGATGAATCTGGTAACTGTAGCTTTTGACAATAATCCGGAAGTAGCCCAGTCAGCTCTAATAACAGTATTTTGCGAATTTATGTTTGTACCAGGTTATCTGTTATCAGACAATATCAAGTGGGAGACAATCGATGATTATTCTGTTCGTGGCACACTAGAAGATAATGGTATTAAAGTTTCTGGAGTATTTTACTTTGACAAAGAGGGATTTTTTAGTCACTTTGAAACACTTGATCGGTATTACACCACTGGCAAAAATGCTTATGAAAAAGTTAAATTTTCAGCTGTTGTAGATAGTTATAAAACACAAGGTGATTTTAAAATTTGTGAAAAAATCAAAATTATCTGGCATTTACCAGAGGGTAATTATGAATATTTCAAAGGAATTGTAGATAAAATTGATTTTAATGTACTACACTAGGAGAAGAGATAGTACCTCAAAACATCATTTTATAAATCCTCAGAGCATCCAAATGATTCTTTAAAAATTCTATTCACTACATTCGGTAACATTTATCTTTTTGTCAACTTTTTCTTTAATATCATGAGACATTAAGTTTTTCTTGACATTTTTAAAATATTATCAAGAGCACTCTTTAACATGATATCGTCTGGACTGATATCCAGTCCTTTCTTATACATCTTTGTAGCTTCTTCATATTGTCCAAGTTTATATAAAGCATTACCTAAATTCTTGTATAGAGAAGAATCGTTTGGGTTAAGTTCTATTGCTTTCTTAAACATCTCTACAGCCTCTTCATACCTTTCAAGAATAACTAAAACATTACCTAAATTGCTGTATAGTAAAGAATCATTTGGGTCAAGTTCTACTGCTTTGTTATACATCTCTACAGCCTCTTCATACCTTTCAAGATTAAATAAAGCAGCACCTAGATTCTTGTATAATCCAGAATAATTAGGATTAATTTCTATACCTTTTTTACACACCTCTATAGCTTCTTCATATTGTCCAAGTTCACATAAAGCAGCACTTAAATTGTTGTATAGCAAAGAATCATTTGGGTTAAGTTCTATTGCTTTCTTATACACCTCTGCAGCCTCTTTATACCTTTCAAGAATAACTAAAACATTACCTAAATTCTTGTATAGCGAAGAATTATCTGGGTTAAGTTCTACTGCTTTCTTATACACCTCCACAGCCTCTTCATATCTTTTAAGATTAAATAAAGTATTACCTAAATTGTTGTATAGCAAAGAATCATTTGGGTTAAGTTCTATTGCTTTCTTACATACCTCTATTGCTTCTTCGTATCTTTCCAACTTATATAAACTAACGGTTAGATTTAAATAAGTAATAAAAGCTTTCGGATTAAGCTCTATTGCTTTTTTGTATATCTCTACTGCCTTCTTGTCTTTTCCTATATCGCTTAGACTAAGAGCAATATTGTTCATAAGCGGAACCATTAACATATTAGAGGATTTAGATATATTGAAAATTACCGTGTTAGTACCTAAATATTCTAGGCTTAATCCATAACCATATATTCCTTGAAATTCAACATTAAAAGAATCTAAGTTTTCTGCAAGAGCTAAAATATCTGGGTTATTTTTAAAAAACCTCCCATTCATAACATGACCATTGAAATGAGCGCCACCAGGGGTAAAATCTTGGCAATACAACTTCCTATTACTAGTAACCAAGAATGTCATTACATGTCCAGGAGGATTAACAAATAAATATTTAATTCCGACATCGTCTAATAAACTAGTTCCAAGTAGGGTACTTCCTAAGCAATTTAAATACTCATCCTTTATTATCTCTGAAGGGTTGTTAGCTGAAATTTCAAACTGGTATCCATAATTAATAGCTGTTCTTATTGTTTCTGCTATTTTAAATTCTTTCTCTGCGATCTCTTCTATATTTCCTTCTCTTCTTATGTCTTCTAATTCTTTTTTTAATTTAGGAATTTCCAACTTATCGTAAAGCCTCTGACGTTCATTTGTTAAATCTCTACCTGTAATATCTTCAGATATATTCCATAACTCTTTAGGTGTCATTGGAGCTTTTATTCCTGTTTTTAATTTCTCTATTCCTCTTGTCAATCCTGTTCGGTATATCTCTGTATCTGGTTGTGATATCTCTCTTTCAATACCGCTCTTTGTTGCCTCATGAATCTTAGCTACAGGACCAAGACCTCTCTCCCAAGGTTTCTCGCCATCTCCTTTAGAACCTACAAGAGACAAAGCCTTAAAATATCCTCTGAAATGTCTGGCCCTTTCTTGCCGGATATCTTCTTGTGAGGGATTTGGTCCTAATCTACCCATTACTTTGTAATATCTCTCCTTACCTATTAACCATTTATCTAACTCTCTCTTGTCTCCTTCACTTAAAACTATCTGTTGGATTGGTTCATTCTCCTTCTTGGTTCTAAGTTCAAGAGATAATCCGTAGTTATAGAACTTTCTAGATAACTCTGTAGCTATATCTTCACCCTCAGTAAGACTACTCTTGTTAGAATCAATATATACCCCTGCTTTTTTGAATGTTTCTGCTAAGTTCTCTATCTTCTCGCTCCCCTGTTTAGCTTTTTCAGGATTATCTGTAAAGGTGTCTTCATCTACAACTTTAATAACATCTATCATCTCAAATAGGTTAAGGTCTTTAGGAAGGTAGAGTGTTTGTTTATTTTCATCACTAGAATCTTTTTCTAATATAGCCTCTCTTTTACTCCACTCTTCTCTTGGTTCGAATATAGGTTTTATCGAATCGTTAGCCTTAAACCATTCGTTCAATGCTTCTTGAGTAAAAGGATTAAGATATGGTTGATTTTCAATCTTGTCGTCTATGAATTCAGTGTCAAATGTGGTAGCAGTTGTTTCCATGTGTTCAGTATACAGTAAAATTTACAGGTTTATCTAGAATGTATTTTTATTTTAAAAAGTGAAATTCTGCCTATGTTTCTATACAAAATTTTTGTAAACCCTCTTTAATACTGATATAATCAACTACTTTTTAAAAATGGAAAAAGAAATATCAAAAACATTTGAATCAAAAGAAAAAGAATTACAGATTTATGAACTCTGGGAGAAGTCTGGCTACTGTAATCCTGACAACATGAAGAAGTACCTTGAGAAAGAAGGGAAAGATGTAAAAGGTTCCTTTACAATAACTCTACCACCTCCAAATGCAAACGGTAATCTTCACTTAGGTCATGTCTGTGGGTATTCATTCCATGATGTAATGGGAAGGTATATGAGAATGACAGGTTATCCTACTCTACTTCTACCAGGTAAAGATCATGCAGGGATCCAAACAGAGAGTGTTTTTTCAAAAAAACTTGAGTCTGATGGAAAAGATAAAATAGAGATGGGAAGAGATGCTTTCTACAAGGCTACATATGAATTCTGCATGCAGAATATTGAAAATGCTAGAGAGCAGGAGAAGAGGATTGGTCTTTCTGCTGATTACGGTAGAGAGTTGTTTACGTTAGATCCAAAACTTACAAAGGTTGTTTACGAGACATTCTACAAAATGTTTGAAGATGGAATGGTGTACAGGGACAAGCGAATTATTAATCAGTGTCCTAGCTGTCAAACTGCATTGGCAGATATTGATACTGAGCATGAAGAAAGAAGAGGTATCTTTGCATACATAATCTATCCTTTCGTAGATGAAGAAGACAAAAAACTAGCAAAGGAGAAATTAGGAGTTGAAGGTATTACAGTTGCTACTACTAGACCTGAGACTATGCTTGGAGATACAGCAGTAGCTGTTAATCCAAAAGATGAGAGATACAAAATGTTTGTTGGTAAAGAAGTTTTGTTACCAATAGCTGAGAGAAAGATTCCTGTAATTGCAGTAGATGATGTTGATATTGAACTTGGAACAGGTGCATTGAAGGTTACTCCTGCACACTCCCCTATTGACTTTGAAATTGGTAGAGAACATAACTTAGAAACAGTCAATGTTATTAACGAACAAGGTTTAATGGAGGGAGATATACCTGAGAGGTTTAAAGGTATGGGTACGATTGATTGTTCTAAAGCTTTATGTCAGGAGCTTGAGGATTTAGGTTTGTTGGTAAAGATTGAAAATATTAAGCATGACGTTGCTGTATGTGAGAGGTGTAAGACTCCAATTGAGCCAATTATTTCTAATCAGTGGTATCTAAATGTTGAACCATTAGCAAAAAGAGCATTAGAAGAAATTCGAAAAGGAAATGTTAAAGTTATACCTGCTGGACAACAGAAAGCATTAGAACATTTCTATGAAAATATTCAACCTTGGTGTATTTCAAGACAGCTTTGGTGGGGTCAAAGGATTCCTGTTTGGTATAGTGGTGGAAAGAAATTGTATGACTGGGTTCAGGAGAATAAAGGGAGAAGTTTGGAGGATTATGAGAAAGAGATGGGTATTAAACCTACTGGTACAGGAGAGATTATTCTTGGGGAAGAAGAGCCAATTTCTAAGAATGGAGAGATTTGGGAGCAGGACGAAGATGTTTTTGATACATGGTTTAGTTCTGGACAATGGCCTTTTTCTACTTTAGGTGGTGTTGAGGGTGAAGATTACAAAAAGTTTTATCCTACTCTGATGATGATTCATGCAAGAGATATTCTTTTCTGGTGGTCAGCCAGAATGATTATGATGGGTTTGTACAGAACAGATCAGGTTCCTTTTTCTAAGGTTTTCTTAACAGGAATGATTCTTGCTGCAGATGGTTCTAAGATGTCTAAATCAAAAGGTAATGGTATTGAGCCTAAAGAGGTTTTTGAGAAGTATGGAGCAGATGCTTTAAGGCTTTGGTACTATTCAGATGCCCTACCAGGGTCAAATGCTCCTTTGAGAGAGGAGAAGATTAAAGGTAACAGAAATTTCATTAACAAGATTTGGAATGCTAGTAGATTTATAATGATGAATATTGATGATTCAGAAATTGAGATGATTAATTCTATTAATGATTTAGAAGGAGAGAGAGTTGATTTAAATGATGAGCATATTAAGAGGGTAATGAATTATTTAGATAAATATCAATTTAATCTTGGAGCAGAGAGTATCCGAGAATTCTTCTGGCATACATTTTGTGACAAATGGATTGAGGAGATTAAGGCAGAGATCAAAGAATTTGAGGTTGGAGATTCTACTAGAGTTAGGAAATTAGCAGAGTTACTCTATTTGCTTAAAGAGAATTTAAAGATTATGCATCCATTTGTACCGTTTGTTACAGAGGCTGTTTGGCAAGAGCTTGTTAAGCTTAAACTTGCAGATGGATTATTGTTTGTTCAACAGATTGGGTAGTAAATTAAAGAGAACTTAAGGACACCCTATTTTATACATTTTATAATGCAGATGTTGATAACATCTAGGGTGTCCTTATATTAAAAATTGGTCTATTTTATTGATACATAGGATTTCTATTTAACAACCTACATACCAACCAACCATTTGTATAATTATTCTGTATATTCCAGTAATATTGGTTGGTTTCAGGAATTCCTAAATAGAAAACCATCTTATCATTTAGAGATTTTAAGGTATATATTAATCTTAGAATATTACCCTTTTCAGAAATAGTTTTGTCAATTTCATGTTTGAAAGAGTCTATCACATTTAATAGATCTTTAAATTTATAGCCCAGATACCTTTCTGGTAGTGTGCTATTTAAAGTAATGTGGATATATTTACCTGATTCGTCTGGATAAATTATATGTTTTCGAACCATCATTACTTTGCCAACAGGTTGGTCTCGTCTTCCCAGTGGATATATTTGGTAGGCAAGTGCTATACATTGTCTTTCTGTAAGACTTTGTTGAAACCAAAAGTTATGAATGTTACTTTTCATAGTATTAAATATACTATGATATTTAGCTTTACTCATTTCTCTCTCCTTTTCTAATCTTTACATAAGAGTAGTTTACATATGTCCAATATTCTTCTTCCTGTGGTTTTCTCCTTGTTTTAAACAAATTTCTTTAGACCGATTTTTAAAGTGCAACAATAGGATTATACTATAAGTCGAAACAGGTTGGAAAGAAAAATAGCTAATATTACAATAAGAGTATCTTAATGAAAAGTTCTTTACAATATTTCTTAATATGCAATTTGTGGTATTTGTATACACTTTTTGATATACTTATCCCTTGTAGTTCTTAAAAATAAAAAGGTAAGGAGGATGAGTTTAAATGTTGCCAATGCAAATTCTTAACCCGGAAGACGAGGTAAAGAGAGTTGCTATATTAGAAGATGAAACTGTGTTTCGAAAAACAATCTCTTTTGTTGACAGGATTATTACTCCTGCTAATGTTAGAGACATCACAACCATAGTAGATCCTACGAGAGGTTTTACCACGAAAGGAGCAATTCTTTATGCTACTCGAACAAAGGATTGTTTACTTGCTAAAGGAATCCTTACCCCTTGGGGATATTGGAAACCTTTTGGAAGGAGAAATTTCGTCAATCATAAGATAGAGAATAATCTTGGATTAAAGGAAATAGATTACTGTTACTTCGTTAGTCAGGAGTTGTTTCCTAGTGGCTCACTAGTTCCATTTCCTGATTTGGTATCTAAAAGGAATTATCAGAAGATGATAGATTCCTTTAAATATTAAAAGTTGAAAAACCACCAGCGTAGCTGGTGAGTGCGTTTTATAGCGTAGCGATAATCATAGGTGTTAAACTGGGTACATCCCAAGGAAAGGAGGTACCCGTATATGCATCATAAAACAAACGGT
>JBMNPD010000025.1:0-10377 GCA_050943415.1 Candidatus Dojkabacteria bacterium | reverse complement strand
TACCGTTTGTTTTATGATGCATATACGGGTACCTCCTTTCCTTGGGATGTACCCAGTTTAACACCTATGATTATCGCTACGCTATAAAACGCACTCACCAGCTACGCTGGTGGTTTTTCAACTTTTACAAATTGAGAAGTTAAAAAGAACTCCTTTACATAAAAGGATTGGATTAAGCATTACAAACTTTAATGATGACAATATCATCAAAGTACAAGAAAAAGATTTTGCTAAAAAGTTTACAAATTTAGGATATTCGATTAAATGGATTAATCGAATCCAACCATCAGATAATGGAGGTTACATTCCTACAAACGACTTTCAATGGAACAGTAAAGAATGGGAATTAAAGAAGCCTAAAGTAAAAAGATACAACAGTATATTCAATATGATTAAGAAAGCTACAAACAAAGGAAAGAAAAGATTTATACTCGATTTCAGACAATCAAGTATAAATCGTAAATTAGCTGAGAACCTATCTACTTACAATATTCGCAATCCACATAAACAGATACTAGAGCTTCTAGTATTTGAAAAACACACCCTAATGAGGATACTACTTAAAAAAAAGTAGGGCGTCTACCTCCAACATAATACGGCATTATTACAGCCGGCGGAGGGACTACCCTACTATTAGATATATTATATCACTTGTATATAAATTACACCAAATTCCACAATATTCATTTTTAACCCAACAACATCTTATACAAATTATACAAAGTATTGAATTACTCAATTGATATGGTAGGATAATATATATGGCAAAAACAATAACTATGGACGAACAAGGACAAGAGATTCAAGAAAAAAACACTATTCAAGATTCTACTCTAACAAAGGAAGAGAAAAAGGTTGAAACAAAACCTACAGAAATAATTTCTTCTGATGTAAAAGCAATTCCTCCTAAAGAAACTTCTCCTAAAAACAATGAAGAAGGAGATGAAAAAAAGAAAAAAAGATTAACTATTGGATTAATCATACTTGCAGTACTCCTAGTTATTGGTATAGCAGCTTTCTACTACTTTGGAATATACAAACTAAAGCCTAAAGATCCTGCTGAAATAGTCTCATTTAATACTAATTACATCACCTCTAATCTTCCTGTTGCTGTTTTTTCAACTAAACTACCTTTGCTGTCACAACCTGCAGAGCCTAGAACAGAGGAAAGTCCTCTAAATGGTTTACTGTTTACAAAGAAAGAAATGGATGAGATGAAAAGTAGAAGACCTGTTGCAGTCATAATAAATAATCATGTGGATGCAAGACCTCAATCTGGGCTCTCTACCGCAGATATTGTATTTGAAACTAATGCAGAGAGTGGTATTACAAGATATATGGGAATATTTTGGAGTTCTGCTCCTCAAAAGGTAGGCTCCATTAGAAGCTTAAGACAGTACTTCTTAGAGTGGCTCAGTGAATATGACCCTATTCTCATACATGATGGTTGTGCTGATACTAACAATCCTCTAACAAATGCGTGTGGTAATGTTTATCTGTACGGTATCAAGGATATTACCACTTACGGTGCTTGGAGAATGAATGATGGTAGAAGAGTTTCTCCACATAATGAGTATTCTTCAGTAACAAATGCTTGGGAGTATGCTAAGAAAATGAATTGGAATAGTTTTCCATCATCTATTGGTGGTTGGGAATTTAAGAAAGATGCAGATCTAAATCAGCGAGGAGAGAAAACTATAGTTAAAGTAATATTTCATGGGAGATTAAGTAATCAGAATGCATATGATACTGTATGGACATATGATCGCTCAACTAACAGCTATATGAGGAAAGTAGGAAACAGAATAGATATTGATCAAGAGAATAATACTCAGGTGTCTGCAAAGAATGTTGTAATACAACAAACACAGATGTCTGTTGTTGATGAAAAAGGTAGATTAGTTACTAAAACTATTGGAGAGGGTGATGCAGTTATTCTTCAAGATGGAAAGATAATTAATGGAACATGGAAGAAAGCTTCTAGATTAGAAAGAACAAAGTATTATGATTCTCAGGGTAAGTTAATACCATTTAACAGAGGTAAGGTTTGGATTTCTGTAATAGGTAAAGGTATGGGTAATTTTGAGATATTAGAACAGTAATGTAGAGAAACCGATGTCTGAATAGCTTTTAAAAAGCAGGGTTATTAGTATGAAAACTAAAAACCTTTTCTTCAGACATCTACATTCGCTCTATTCTAGTCCTTACGGACTAGAAAAAAAGAAAACTACTCACATATCACAGGTACCTTAAAGAGAGGAGGGTATCCTCTACAGGAGAGAATCTTCTCAACTGTTAATAAGGTTTCTGACAAATCAAAATAGCTAATATCCTTATTAACAGGAAGATCGAAGATAACCTCTAAATTAAGGTCTCCATCATAGTGAGAAACCTTAATTTCTTCTCCGAACTTTGCCACAAATGGCACAAGTCCGGTTGCGTAGACCTTATACAGGTCCTTAGGAATCTCTATTGTACAATCGCGCCACACAGGGCACTTATCTACAATAGTATAGATTTCCTTAACACCTTCAATAGGAGTTATTGCATCGCAAAACTCCATGCTCCCGCACTTGCCTGTATCACAAGCAAGGGAATAAACCAAACATGGTTCTCCACAAGACTTCTGTGGAGCTTTCGTCGGTACATTTGTTCCAGTCGGTTCCGGCGGAACATCTGTTCCTGTCGGTTCTGGCGGAACATCTGTCGCCGTTGGCGGGATATCTGTTGCCGTTGGCGGAACATCTGTTGCCGTTGGCGGAACTTCTGTTGCCGTTGGTGGGACGTCTGTCGCCGTTGGCGGAACATCCGTTGCCGTTGGCGGAACATCCGTTGCCGTTGGTGGGACATCTGTTGCCGTTGGTGGGACGTCTGTCGCCGTTGGTGGGACGTCTGTCGCCGTTGGCGGAACTTCTGTTGCCGTTGGCGGGACATCTGTCGCCGTTGGCTTTGGCGTCTTAGTCGGCTTCTGTGTCTTAGTCGGCTTCGGCGTCTTAGTCGGTGGCACAGGTGTCTTTGTTGGACAACAAGAAATACACCTTGAATCACAGGTGTTAATCTTGCTGATAGACACAACTGTACCAGACGGTGGTAATAGTGGATTAGCACTTGCACGATCCAAAAACGCTAGTGCTCCTCCTATACTCACCACAAACAACAAAAAAACAAAAATATGATAATTCGTTTTCTGTTCATTTTTATCCTCTTTTCTTTTTTATGAGCGAACGCTGTATTATACCAAATTTTAACCCATAATATAAGGTACTTCGTCAAATCTCATACAACATAGTTACTATACACTCCCTTACCACCTAAACCATCACTCCCATAATAAATATGATATAATCAAATAGAAATATATAAACAAATTTTTGCAACCATGCTAAAAAAACTATTCATATCAAAAGTTAGAGTAAGCATACTCTCTGTGTATATGTCCGATCTAAACGCTTCATACCACGTAAGAGGACTTGTTAGAATTCTTAACGAAGAGATAAATGCTGTTAGAAGAGAACTCTTAAATTTGGAAAGTGCTGGAATACTAAAAAGTAAAAAAGAAGGTAACAAATTAGTCTACAGAGTAAACAAATCATGCCCAATCCTATGGGAACTTCGATCAATATTCTACAAACAATCTGAAATAGGTAAAGAAATAATATCAAAAGTAAGCCAAGTAGAAGGAGCAGACATTGCAATACTAACCGATAGTTTCATTAAATCCAAATATGAACACGATACCGATGTAGATTTTCTCTTCATAGGAAATATGAAAATACGTGACCTTTCCTCTGTAATGATAGAGATTGAGAAAAAATTTGAAAGAGTAATTAGATATAGTGCCATAACAAAAGAAGATTTTGACTTTGCAAGAAAAAAGAAAGAACCATTCTTGATGAATATCCTAGAACACGATAAGATAATCTTACTTGGTCAAATATCAGATCTGTTGTAAATATGAAAATAAAATTCAAACTCAATATTAAAGCGTTACTCTCATACATATTTTTAACAATAGTTTCTGCTGCAATTTTTTCGGTTATATTGGTAGCACTACCACTAACAGAGAGAATATCTGAAGAAGTTAGTTTCAACCTAACAACAAGAGATTCATCTCTGTGGAGTAAAGAGTACACCATATCCCTCAAAACCTCTGACAGAAAGAAAGCAGAAGAAACAAGAGAGATTCTTTACAGAAGATTAAGAAACTATGCTGTAGAAAGAGAATCCATATATATCATCCCAACAGAAGAAGGAGAAGATGCAAAATTACGCTTAATTGTAACAACTTCAAAAGACAAGGATTTAGTAGAGGAACTAATCAAAAACAGATTTCAGTATGAAGTAATGACTAGAAAAGAAGATGTCAATTTTGAAGATGAAGAGAATCCATATGCATACATAGATGCTACAAACTACAATCCTACCGATTGGAATTACGAAGATTTCAGAAATATATATATTACAAAGCTAAAAACAAACAGTGGTACTTACTCATACTTTGCACTTTACAAACTATGGCCAAGCAAAGAGAAAGAATTTGTTAAATTTTTGTCAGAGTACAGTGGGCAGTTAATAGGAGTAAGTGTTGATGGCTTTGTATCACCGTATCAAGTTCCTACAGATATTGCACAGGGAGGATTCCTTTTTGCTCTACCTGTATACACAGAAGAGAAAGAGAAAGCAGAAGTCATATCTCTCCTTTACAATTCAGGACATATTCCTGTTGAATTTTCAATAGAAGAACAGAAAGATTTACCAATACTAATTCCTACCATCGACTACCTCAGGGTAGCAATTGGACTAATTATTGCTTTAGTGACTTCCTATCTGTATATTTTCATGTTTAAACAGTCAACAAAAAAGAGACTGTTCGAATCATTCTTTACTACAGTTTTCACAATTGCATTGTATATAACCATATTAAAAATTCAACATATTCCAATATATACATTGCTACTTGCATTAGAATGTATCCTCATTGCAATAATAATCAGAGTATTCGAAGAGAACAAAGAATCTAGAAAATATATCTTCCTCATATTATTACTTTCATTCTTCGCCATACTCTTTTGGGGAAATGGATTAATAATGGTATTTGCAAGAGAGATGATATTCTTACTCATTCTAGGAACAGTATCACTACTATTCTCTAAATGGTATTTAAATAAAGTTAAGAAAATTTAAACAAACATGGAAATATTTTTAACTGTTTGGAACAACTGGAGCTTGTATCAGAAAATTACAACATTACTAATGTTCATATCACTTTTTTTAATAATTGTATTAACTACAAGATTCATAACAAAAAGCAAAAAGTATACATTACTAACCCTACTCTCATTAATCATCTCAGCAATACTAACTGTTCTAGGTTTCGTCTTCATAAATGTAGTATTTAATACCACTATTTCACACATATATATGTTGTCTCCAATAATTATACTTACTATTAATATTCTCAACATGGCTACAAGTATTGGTTTCTACATTAAAAACAGAAAAGAGAAGAAACTAGATTTAGATAAGTTAAGAAAAGAATTTCTGATTGATACTACACAATTAACAATATTCCTACTTCTAATATTCTCTGCATTCTCTGTTTTTCTAACAGAACCTCTCCTAACATTCATACTATTTACAGGAGCCATTAGTATAGCTGTACCTTGGATTAACTATGCTCTTGTATATTGGCTTTTTAAAAAGAATGTTTAAAAGAAAAATAATCATCATAACAGGACCAACTGCATCAGGTAAGTCTGATATTACATTAAGACTAGCAAAAGAAGTTAATGGAGTAATAATTAATGGAGATTCTAGACAAGTATACAAAGAATTAGAAATCGGAACAGCAAAACCAACATTTGAAAAAACGACAAACAACATTTCATATATAGATAACATTCCCCACTACCTCTACTCCACAGTATCTATAAAGGAAAAATATACAGTCTACGATTATCAAAAAGATGCATATTCAATATTAAAAGCATTACCTGATGAACAAGTACCAATAATAGTGGGAGGAACAGGACTCTACATAGACTCTCTCTTCTTTAACTACGAATTAACAGAGAATATATCTAATGATTCTTACAAAAAATATTCACTAGATGAATTGAAAGAATTGATAGGCGAGAAAAAACTATCTAAACTAAATGAAAGCGACAGAGAAAACCCTAGAAGATTAGTCAGAATTTTACAGAAGATACATTCTCATTCATATAAAGAGAAAGATAACAGAAAAGAGAAAGCTTTAAATGCACTCTACTTTGTAGTTGACATAGAACCTGAAGAATTAAATAGAAAGATAGAGAAGAGAGTTGAAGTTATGTTTGAGAAAGGTTTAATCGAAGAAAACAGAAGACTTTTGAAATACAAAGAGCTTAATTTACCAGCACTAAACACCATTGGATATCAAGAATTTGATGGATATTTTGAGAATAAGAAAGATTTAGAGCAAGTTAAACAGGAAATCATAAACCATAGTAGACAGTATGCTAAGAGACAAAGAACATGGTTTAGAAAAAACAACTACGCCATATGGATAAACAACTACAAAGATATTAAGAAAATGTGTAAAGAATTTTTGCTAAACTAACTCGATTCGATGCTTCAGTGCATATTTACCATCAACTCCTTGCAATAGATCTACAGTATTAACAGTAAATTGGATTTTTTCCTTTTCCAAATCTTTTGATATGAAGGAAAGATTTCTACTGACATTTGAATTCTCCTGCTCAGACAAATCCTTGTTTATTCTTCCTAAAGTTAAATGTGGAATTAGATTAAAATCTCTTTTCAAACCTAAGCAATCACGTAACTGAGAACATAGTTTTCTCATTTCATCTCCTCCCTCTAAAACCTCAAGGTACACTAACTCTTTGTATCTTCTTGAAATACCTACTTTTACTCTGCCTAACCTTACATCAAATTTCCTGTATGCAAAATTCTTTAGCCGATATTTGTAATACAACAGTTGAATAAACGATATCTTCTCTCCTAAATATACTACAGACAAATGATATGTATTAGGCTTACTCCACCTTACATCCACATCGAATCCATGAAAGACTTCTTTAACCTGTCTTGATACTCTATCTATCTTGTTTACAGATTCAGTATCAGGTCTAAAACCAAGAAAGAATGCCATATTACTACTTAGATATTTTATCTAATCCACCCATAAATGGCCTTATCACTTCAGGAATAGTTATACTTCCATCTTCGTTCTGTAAACTTTCTAACAAAGCTACCATCAATCTACTAGTTGCAAGACCTGAACCATTCAAAGTGCTCATATATCTAATCTTTCCATCTTCTCCTTTGTACCTCATATTTCCTCTCCTTGATTGATACTCTCTAACATTAGAGACAGAGCTAACTTCGTAGTATGTATCCATAGATGGGATATATGCTTCAATGTCGAATGTTTTTGCAGCACCAGCAGAACAATCACCTGCTGCCAATTTCACAACTCTGTAATGTAAACCTAAACCTTGTACTAAAGCTTCTGCTTTCTCTACTAATTCATCCAAAGCTTCTTCTGATTTGTCCTCTGCAGTAAACTGGTACATCTCTACTTTGTTAAACTGATGCATTCTAATTAAACCTTTTTCATTTGCTCTGTAGCTTCCAGCTTCTCTTCTGTAGCATGGAGTGTATGCAAAGAACTTCTTAGGAAGATCTTTCTCATCAAGTATTTCATTTTTGTAAATATTGGTTAATACTGTTTCTGCTGTAGGAACTAAACAAAGTCCATCTTGTACCCAATATACATCGTCTTCAAATTTAGGTAGCTGACCTGCAACATATGCAGAATCTCTTGTTACCATATTCGCAGGAATAATCATTTCATACCCTGATTTAATATGTTCATTTACAAAATAATTTATGATTGCCCACTCTAACCTTGCACCAAGATCGGTATACATATTAAAGTTGTTACCAGAAATTTTTGACGCCCTTTCGAGATCAAAAAGTCCTAAATCTTTACCAAGTTCTACATGATCTTTAATCTGAAATGAGAATTTTGGTTTTTCACCAACTATCTCAACCACTTCATTTGCTTCCTTGCCACCAGCAACAACATCATCATCAGGAATATTTGGTAACACTTCCAATTTCGAGACTAATTCCTTATCCAAATTTCTTAACTTCTCCTCAGCTTCCTTAACTTCGTTAGCTTTCTCTTTCAATTCAGTAAGTAAAGCTTTAAACTCCTCACTACCTTTATCTATTGATGCCATTTTTTCATTAAATTGATTCTGTTCAGATCGCTTACTATCATAATCCTGTTGAGCTTCTTTTTTTGAATTGTAGATGGTTACTATTTCATCTAAATTAAGAGTATTTGCATCCATCCTTTTAAGTAAGGCTTTTTCTACACCCTCCTTATCCTCTATTATTCTTTTTATATCTATCATCAAAGGAAACAACTAATATTAATCTAATACTCGTATTATATTCTGCCACACAATCATTATCAAGGCTACCTCTCCACATAGTCCACACAGGGTTAAACCTAGATCTAAGCTAGTCAATTTTAATTCCCTCCATCTTCACTCCCTCAAAGAGAAAAGATGATGGAACCAAGAGATCTCTAAATGAGGCTACATTAGACCAAGATCCCTCGGTATCGTCTACATCAAAGAATTTAATGCGCCAGTAATATGTATTACCGCTATCGGTTAACAAACTACTACCATCGAAATAATAGTCAGGACTACGCTCGCCATTTAATATACTAGTACTCTTCTTACCACTATCAAATAATACTGTATCAAAACTTGATGATGAAGATACCTGAATACGATACCAACCTGCACTATCTCCATCTCCATCGGAATATATGGCACTAAATGTTAATACCCTACTAGGAAGAATTCCTGGTGTACTTGAACCATTAGTCCACAAACCTGTTGGTGACGAGGGAGAACTTAATGTCTTGAATTGAGATATAGCTGAGTATTCACTTACTGCATCTTTACTATCCCAAACTCGCATTGCCCAATAGTATGTTGTGGCTTCTGACATGGGATCTCCTGTGTATGATATCTCTGGGGTACGAGTATTGTTGGCTACTGGTGTACTAAATGTACTCTTGCCACTATCCCAAGTGAGAGGTACTGACAAACTAGAACTTTTACTAATTATTATTTGATATGATATTGCTTCATCATCTACATCAGAATCTGTATATACTGCAGAAAAGCTAGGCGTTAGACTTGCCTTAGTAGGATTAACTGAACCACTAGTTTCTAAAGTTGTCGGTTGGTTAGGAACATAATTAGTTGTAAATTGTGCAACTGCTGACCAATCACTCTGTACTCCTTTGTCATCTCCTATCTTGATACGCCAGTAGTAGGTAGTACCATTAGCAAGTACACTGCCTCCGTAAGATACTCCTGGTATACGACTACCATTAGCAACTGCATCTATGGTTACTACATCGCTATCCCATTTCATTGTTCCATCAAATCCTAAAGATGTGTTTACTTGTATTTGATAACTAGTAGCAGTATCTACTAAATCTGTATCTGTAAATACAGCACTAAAAGTTGGAACAAGACCTACTCCTGTTGGATTGACTAAGCCATCAGTTTGAAGACTGGTAGGTTGATCAGGACGATAGTTAGTTGTAAATTGAGCAACTTCTGACCAAGAACCTTCTAATGAGGGATCTGCATTGTCCCAGAATTTAATACGCCAGTAGTAGGTAACTCCCCATTGAAGAGTTGTTCCTGCATAGGTAATATCGGAACTGCGACTACCGTTATCTACAGGAGTAGCAAATGCTACTTTACCTGAATTCCACATAACTGTACCTGTAAACGAAGAATTGGTATTTACTTCTATCTGATAGTGAGTTGCTTTATCTGAACTATCAGGATCTGTAAAGATTGCTGAGAATTTAGGTACACTCGTTACCCCACCTGGATTTGTTAATGAATTTGTTAGCAAAGATGATGGAGCATTAGGAGCCTCATTACCTATTTCTTCATTACCAAATGTTGTAGGCTTAGAATCTTTTCTCTTACCATATATTACTGTTATATATGGAGGAATGCTACTTCCTGAAAGATTGGTAGATGCTGTGTGTGTATGATTGTCCGGAGCAAATCCTACACTTACTCCTGCTACATAACGACTGGTAGCACCTGTTCTTGGTATAGTAAACGAAAGAGCATGAGAATGAGTTGCTGAACCTTGTGCTGTTAGATTTACGGCAGAACCTCCAAGAGTGAAGAAGTTGTCTAGTTCTGCATATTGTGTCCAACCTAGTGGAGGCAATACTGAAAACATTGAGATCACAGAAGTATTTAGAAAAAATGATGGGTTTGTAACAAATAGTAGTGTTTTGTATGGAGGATAGTTACT
>JBMNPD010000023.1:0-14819 GCA_050943415.1 Candidatus Dojkabacteria bacterium | reverse complement strand
CTATCTCACTTTTGTTAAAATTATCTCTGAGCAATATCTCAATTGCCCCTCTGTCTGCAGCAGTTAGATGTTTGTTTCTCATACTTACATTTTAACTGTTGCAGTTAGAAGTAGAAAGTAGAAAGAAATTTAGAAATAGAGTACTATGCTATAATTATCCAATCAAAATTTACAAATTTTCTAATAAACATTAATATCAAAATGAATAAAAAAGCTTTTCATACAATAGAAGAAAGAGGTTACGTATACCAAGCAACAAACATAGATAGTATAAAATCTCTACTAAATGGAGATAGCAAACAAACATTTTACTTAGGCATAGATCCTACAGCAGACAGTTTACATATTGGTCACTTCTTTGCTCTAACAATGCTAAGAAGATTACAAGAATTTGGACATAAAGCAATAATAGTTATAGGAGGCGCTACTGCTTTAATAGGAGACCCTTCAGACAAAAAGGATATGCGTAAAATGTTGACCAAAGAACAAGTCGAATATAACAAAATAGAAGTAACTGAATTGGTTAAAAGATTCATACACACAGAAAGTGATAATCCCGCAATCATACTAGATAATTTTGACTGGATAAACAAAGAGTCATATATCGATTTTATGAGAAACGTTGGTATACATTTCAATGTGAATAGGATGTTAACTGCTGATTGCTATAAAAACAGATTAGAACAAGGAGGATTAACATTCCTAGAAATGGGATATATGTTAATGCAAGCATATGATTTTGTATATTTAAATAAACAATATGGTTGTATTTTACAAATAGGAGGATCAGATCAGTGGGCAAACATGCTTGCTGGGGTAGAACTAGCAAGAAAAATGAATCTTGCAGAACAGAAAAAACATACCGAGTTACATGCTTTAACATGTCCTTTACTGGTAAAAGCAGATGGAGAAAAAATGGGAAAAACTGCTTCAGGTACACTGTGGGTTTCAAGAGAAAAAACAACTGTTTATGATTTCTACCAATTATTTATGAATTCATATGATGAAGATGTTGAACGACTCTTGTTGTTTTTTAGTGATTACGAAATCGATGATATAAAAAAGATGTGTACTGAAGATATCAGAGAAGCAAAAAAAGCAATGGCTTTTGAGGTAACCAAATTGGTTCATGGTGAAGACGAAGCACTAAAGGTAAAGAAAGATAGCGAAGAGATATTCACTAATAAAGGAGATTCTGATCATGCAGACACATTTGAAATCAGTAATAACGATATTAAAGAAGGTATCCTACTTGTAGACTTATTATTAAATAGTAAATTGGTGACATCTAAATCTGAAGCTAGAAGATTAATAAACCAGAATGGTATTAGATTAAATGGTAGTAAAGAAACAGATACAGAGAGAAGAATTACTGAGACTGATTTTGAAAACAACTATTTAATTATACAAAAAGGCAAGAAGCAGTTTAAGAAAATTATTCTTGTTGAAAAATCTTTGTGAGGTGGTTGAGAGATGGTAGCAACTCTCCATGCAAGTCCCTACCCTGCTAGACAGAATGTGGCGTTTAGCATGTATTGGTATGTAAATACCAATGTTCGGTGCAAGTCCGACACCTCACATAAAAGAAATATCTAAACAATCAAATACTCATCCTCTGTTATTGTCCTAACCTCATTATTTGTAGTTTTGCAATACTGCTCAAACAAATCTTTATCTTCTGGTTTGTAATGTGGAAAAATTTCAAAATCTACAACCCCTACACCTTCAAGATCCTTAAGCCCAACCTTATTATCATCATATTTATCAAGATTACACACTGAAATACTTGGAGTTAATACCAATGCTCCTGCACTAAAACCACCTAAAACAAAATTATCCTTCTTCACAAAATTCTTAATTGCTTTATCTAAACCAGTATTTTTTAGCTTTTGCAACAAAGAAAAAGTATTTCCTCCTGTAATTATTAAAATATTTGCAGAATTAAGCTTTTCTATTTGCTTCTTACTATTGTTTGCACAATTATTTATATATACAAATTCTGCATTATATCGCTTTGCAACTCTTCTCCAACGTTGAGTATATTTCTTTGGAAAATTATTTGCATCACTAGGCATGTATCCGAGAATCTTTTTCTTAAATTCTTTAGGAAACAGGTTTTTGTATATCTCCTCCTTGTTCTTCTTTGTAGGAGCAGAGAACAAAATTATCCTTTGTATATTGTTTTTCATAGGAACTATTAACTACAAACGACCAATATATTCTTTTAATTTACTCACAACTTTTTCCTTACCTAAAACCATCATAATCTGATATAGGTCAGGTGTTCTTGTTCTACCAGTTAGAGCAACTCTTAATACCATAGCTACATCACCTACTATACCTTTGTATTTCTCTTTATTTTTTTCATACTCTTTCCTGTCTGTACAGTATCCTAATTCTTTTGCAATTTTCTTCAAATCATTAAACCAATCATCAGAACTACCAGCCTCAGTATAGTTTTCTATATATCTCTCTATAATCTTTCTCTGTTCATCTTTACTAACCTTTTCAGAAATATCTTCATACTCCATTAAATCATCAAAAAACATCTTAAACTGATCATACACATCCTCATACTTAACAATATCCTTTCTAATCTTCTCACCAGTTCTCTCAATATTCAAAATCTTAATACAAAACTCCTTGTTGTTAACAAGAATACTATGTAACTTCTCATGATGTTTCTCAGACCAATTCAAAGCTTTGTCATACAACTCCTCAGCAGAAAGAGTAGCTATATACTCCTTACATGTATCATCTAACTTAACAATGTCAAACAAAGCACCTGCCCTATTTAACTTCTCAATGGAAAGATTAAATTCTTCCAAATCAGCATTTGGATTCTGCTTTCTCCAATCATAGAAGTTTGAGTTAGCCAAATTCAAAAGATACTCCACAAAACCATTTGTAGGATATCCATGTAAAGCGTAATACTCGACACTAGCTTCAGGATCTTTTCTCTTGCTCAACTTTCTCTTGTTACCATTATCCAACTTCATCAAAGGAGATATATGAACATAAGGTAGTTGTGTAAAACCAAGCTTCTCAAACAATTCAACATGTAGAGGGACTGAAGAGAACCATTCATCACCTCGAAAGATATGGGTTATTCCCATCAAAGTATCATCTATTGGATGAGCAAAATGATATGTAGGATATCCGTCAGACTTAAGCAATACAGCGTCCATATCATTCTCATGAAGTGTAACCCTACCCTTAACCAAATCTGTCAATTCAAATGTCTTGTTAAAATCTCCTGTAGAATTTAATCTAATTACATAATCAGTGCCACTGTCTAACTTCTCAATTATTTCATCCAAAGAAGCATTTTTCCACTTTGCCCAATCACAGTAACAACCTGTTCTTTCACCTAATTCACACTGTTTTTTTCTAATATCTTCCAATTCATCTGATGTCAAGAAACATGGATATGCATAACCTTTAGAAACCATATCTTTAGCAAAAACTTTGTATATATCCAACCTTTTACTTTGCATATATGGACCATACTCACCAATTTCTTTATCTACACCCATCACTCCTTCATCAAATGAGATACCAAATTCTTTAAGTCCATTAACTATTAAATCAACACCACCCTTCACCTCTCTACTTTTATCTGTATCTTCTATTCGTAGAATTGAGATACCATTTGTCTGTCTTGCAAGCCATGTAGAAATTAGACTAGTAAACACACCTCCAATATGTAGGAAACCTGTAGGGCTGGGGGCAAATCGCAAAACCATACTATCAGCAGTAATTTCTCTTTTAGGATATTTTTTAAATATATCTTCTCTACTTTCAGTTACATCAGGAAAAAGGATATCTGCTAATTTTTTATTTTCATCATTTGTTCTCATACAATATATATTGCTAGATAATTTGGTATTTGAATTATATCATGGTATTTTATGGTTTTACATAAATATATATGAATGAGAAATAAAGGTGAGATATATATCCTATTGAGAGAAAATATCTCACCTTTTTTGAAAATCAAATAGTTTTAAACTTTATTTGTTTTTTGGGTTGGATAGATATTCTTTGATATCTATACCAAGAGATTGCTGTAAACTTTCGTCAAGTTTCGAAACAATTCCAACAATATCACTAATCATCTTAGTACCATTTCCATCACCATACATGGTGACTCTATCAATGGTCCCTAAAGGTTTAGCTACAGCGTCAGCAATTCTTGCGATAGCATTTGCATACATCTCGAAAACAGCAGCTTCACCAAATTTGCTCATAGCTTCAGCTTTCTTTTCGATACCTTCAGCCTCTGCTAAAGCTTTAGCACGTATACCTTCAGCTTCTGCTAAATTCTTAGCACGAATACCAGTAGCCTCAGCTTCTGCTTTTGCCCTCATAGCGGCAGCTTCCGCTTCAGCTTCTGCCTTCTCTGCTTCTGCTTCCTTGACTCGTCGATACAATTCAGCATCTGCCTGTTTCTTTATCTCAGAATTAAGCTGGTTTTCCCGAATCTCAATTTGACGCTCTGCTTTAAGATTCTCAGCTGTCGCTGTCGCATTCTCTAATTCGCGACGCATTTGTTCTTTTTGGATATCATATGTCATATCTGCTTTTGCACGCTCTGTATTAGCAGAAATTTGCAGTTCTGACTTACGAATCTCGAGCTGGTTTAGTCTCTCTGCGATTTCGGTATCAGCTTTAACACGTTCTGCGTTAGCTTCAGATTCAGCCTTTGCCTCTTCGATAGCTACTTCTTTATCTGCTTTCGCTTTTGCTATTGAAGCTTCTTTTTTAATCTTAGAGATATTATCAATCCCAAGATCAACAAGTACTTCCTTCTCATCTTTAAAATTTTGGATATTGAAGGCTATGATAATTAGACCCATTTTTTCTAGATCAGGTACAGCATTCTCCTGTACCTTTTCACTAAAAGATTTACGGTCAGTTACCATTGCTTGCAAAGAGGTTGTACCAATAATCTCTCGCAGGTTGCCCTCTAGAACATCCTTCACCGCATCGACAATATATCTCTCGTCTTTGTTTAAGAAGTTTTTAGCAGCCCTTTCAAGCATTTCATGTGTTGTGCCAATCTGAACCTTAACAGCTCCATCAGCTTCAATATTGATATAATCGACTGTAGGTACAAAACTAGATGTCCTAAGATCGATATTCATCATTTTCAAGTCTAATCTGTCTTTTCGCTCTAAAAAAGGAATTACTATCGTCCCTTTTCCAATAACATAGCGACGTTTTAGACCGCTGATAATGATTGCTTCATCTGGCGAGGCTTTCACATAAACTAACTTAAGAAACACGAGTGCTAAAACAAGTACTCCCAGTCCAATGGCAATTTTTATGCCCCAACCAATTAACAAAGAAACTTCCATTTTTATCTCCTTTTCTGTTACTATTTGATTTTTGAAAGTTCGTATGAACACAATGTTCAATACTGTCGCATTTTATCATAAATACGCAGGAATTACTATAGGGCAATGTTAGATTCTCCTTCAAAAACAAATTTGATAGTTCTCTAAACTACTGCTAAAATCATACCATGACATTAACAGAAGCAGCATTCTGGACAAAAAGATTTGGTGTAATACTACTAGCCGCCATAGTGGTATTCTTTGTAGTAATACTCATAATAACATTACAACCAAAACAATCACTACCCCCAGAATACCTAACTGCCAATTATGCATGCACTGAAAAAAGAGAACAGTTTCTAGGCAACGCCAAGCTAGAAATACCTTCCCTTCCATTGGCATCAGGATCCGAAATGGTATTCGAAATCAGTACAGATACAGGCAAAATAAGCAATTTTCAAAGAGTTGTAAATGTATACAGATTCGACAACCCAACTCAATCATTAAATTCAGCAGGAGATGCAAAAGCATTGGCTAATAGAATAGGTTTTGCACCAGAAAAAATGATTCGAAATGGAACTAAAAGTTACATATGGGAAGATCCCGTTTCAGGAAGAACACTTGAAATACAAGCTAAAAATCTCAACTTCAACCTTAAAACCTCTGTAGATGTCATGAAAAAAGTGACAAACTCATCATCAGTACCAACAGAACAAGAAGCAAAAACATTCGCAGCTAGTGCTCTTAGAACACTTGGTAAATACACCAATGATTACTTGTCAGGCACTCCCAAAACCACATATATTAGAATAGCACCCGATGGTTCATTTACAAGAGCAGCATCAGCATCTGAGGCACACTTAATTAAAGTTGATTTCACAAGACAAAAATCATTGGCAACCATACCCTCTAATCTAGTTGGAGCAAACGATATGGTAAATAATCTAACAAAAAGATTCTCTATTAAAGCAACAAAAGCTTCTCAGATTATCAACGGAGAAAGAACAGAAATATTTACATTTGACACCCCTGTAGGTTTACCAAACTCTCAAAATTCTAACATATCTGTATATGTTGGTGTAGAAAACAAACCTGAAAGTCAGAAACAAGATATTGCGATACCAAATATATATCAAATAGATTATGTTTACTGGCCAGTAGATATTGAGCCATGCGGAACATACGAATTGGTATCCCCTCAATATGCCCTAGAAATGATACAGTCTGGTAAAGGAAGTTTAGTATATCTGTACGAAAAAGACGGCGACTATATTTCCCAATATCAACCTCGAAGTGTAAAAAAATTCATTGTAAACAAAGACATCTTTGTTGTCTACTACGAAGCATATGATGAATTGCCATATATGGAGCCTGTTTATCTAATCTCAGGTGAGGTAATATTCACCAACGATACTAAGGGTGAGTTTGAATTTTACTACCCAGCCATAAACTACGATGTCGTCCAAGACAAAATAGAGTTACCAAAACCAGAAGTAAAAGAGAGTACTAGTATTTTTTAGAGTATCTTTACTTTTTCTTCTTAATATCTATACTTAATACATCAAGATCTGCCTTATCAACCTCTCTTGGTGCACCAGTCATCAATTCCTGTGCATTACTCTTAGGAAATGCATACACCTCTTTAATATTCTTCTCATCAAACAGAACCATCATAAATCTGTCATAACCTATTGCAAAACCACAATGAGGAGGAGCACCGTATTCAAACGCAGAAATCATATGCCCAAACTTCTCTCTAGTTTCTTTCTCAGAGTATCCACAAACCTTAAATGATTCTATGAAAGATTCAGGATGAAAGTTTCGAACAGATCCACTAGCCATTTCATAACCGTTACAAGCCACATCATACTGCTGTGCAAATATTTTATCAGGACTCTCCTTCTTTAAAGCCTCCAATCCACCCTTAGGCATAGAGAATGGGTTATGGGCAAAATCCCACTTCTTACTCTTCTCATCCCATTCAAACATAGGAAAATCTACAATCCAAGCAAATGCTAGTACATTTGGATCTTTCAATTCCAAAAGATCACCCATCTTACTTCTCAAAATACCAGCTAACTTACACGCTTTCATATATTCATCACCAAAAGCAAATATATACTGCTTACCACTAAACTTGTATCCACCCTCCTTAAACTTTTTAACTATCTTCTTCTGAATATCTTCGCTAAAAAGCTTAGCCATAGATCCAGAAAGCTTGTTGTTCTCTAAAGCAAACCATACCATACCCTTAGCACCCTCTAACTTCATTTCCTCAGTCAACTTATCAATCTCCTTCTTAGTAAACTCCCTGTCAACCAAAATGCCCTTAACTGCCCCAATCTCCTTAAAAATATCTAAACCTGAACTTCTAAATTCATCAGTCAAATCAACAAGCAACATCTCAAAACGTAAATCTGGTTTGTCCGTTCCATACTTTTCCATTACCTCTTTGAAAGGAATCTGTGGAAACACTTTGCTCTGAATTTTTTTGTCTGTTAACTTCTCAATTATGTATGAGAAGTAAGGTTCCATAGTTTCAAAAAACTCCTGTTGTGTTAAGAAAGAAGTTTCAACATCAACCTGATAGAATTCACCTGAGTGTCTATCAGCTCTAGGATCCTCATCTCTAAAACATGGTGCTATCTGAAAATATTTATCTACACCACCTACCATCAACAACTGTTTGTACTGTTGTGGAGCCTGTGGCAAAGCATAAAATTTACCCGGATAGATTCTACTTGGTATGAGGTAATCTCTAGCACCCTCAGGAGAACTAACTGTCATCAAAGGAGTTTGAACTTCTGTAAATTCAGCCTTATCAAACCACTCTCTTGTAGCCATAGCCATCTTATGACGATAGTAGATCAAATCTCTAACTCTCTTCCTTCTAATATCAATGTATCTATACTTTAACCTAGCACTCTCATCTATATCTACACCATCTCCTTCTAATGGGAATGGAGGAGTTTTAGAAGCATTAAGAACATTCACCTCTTCAACATCTACCTCAACATCACCTAACTCCATATTCTTGTTAACCAAAGATTTATCTCTCTTCTTTACAGTACCTACAACTTCCAACACATACTCTACTCCTATCTTCTTAGCATCTCCCAACTTACTAGAATCTAAAACCAGCTGTAACTTCCCACTCCAATCTCTCAAATCAACAAACATCAAAGATCCATGATCTCTTATCTTAGATGCCCAACCACAAAGTCTAACTTTCTTTCCCACAAATTCGGGAGTTCGTTTAACAAGAATTCTTTTCATATATATAAAGATATTTGTTGAAATTATTCGCTCGATTCTATCAGTTTAATGGGCAAATTTCCACTCTTTTACATTAAATTGAACATTTTCCATACCGTTCCATGTATTAATATCAGGATATCCAGCAATATCTATAACAGAATTTTCATTAATTTTCTCAATATCTTCATCACAATTAAAGAATGTTGCAGTTAAAAGATCTATACCACTGCCCTTTAGCAACAACTTCATATGATTCCCCTCCTGCCCCATTACCTGCTTTCTAAAAACAACTAAATCTGTTAACGCAATGAGAGGCTTAGAGTTACCGTATCCAAATGGTTCCAACCTACCTAAAGAATCAATTAAAGATATATTAATATCATCACTTTCTAAATGTGCATCTATCCTTAATTCCCCTAACAACTGCTCCTCAGAAATTTCCTTGTTAGCATATTTCAATATTGCTTTCTCAAAGTCAGTAACATTCTCCTCTTTAAGAGTAAAACCTGCTGCTAGTTCATGACCTCCATATCTTTCTAAATACTTAGAAAATTTCTCCAATGCTTTTGTTATATTAAAACCAGATATACTCCTAGCAGAACCTTTAACAATACCGTTGTTATTTGTAGCAACAAGAACAGGACGGTGATATTTCTCTAAAAGCTTACCTGCAACTAACCCTATTACTCCCTCATGCCAATCATTTCCCATTACAAATATTAATTTATTTTCAACTTCATCACCTATCTGATTCTCTGCTTCTTCAAGCATACTTGTTGTCATTCTCTGCCTATCAAAATTTAAACTCTCTAAATCATTTGCTATCTGAGAACATAACTTCTCATCATTACTAACAAGAAGTTTAACAGCATCAAGAGGACTACCTATCCTACCAGCTGCATTTATTCTTGGACCAAGAACAAAACCCAAGTGATATGATGAGATGTTTTGAAGATCAAGCTTTGCTCTTAGAGAAAGAACCTTTAAACCAAGCCTCTCACCTTGTCGCATCTGTTTCAGTCCCAACTTTACAAAAATTCTGTTAGTACCAAGTAAAGGCATCATATCTGTAACTGTAGCTAATGCTACTAGATCTAATCCTTTTGTATTCTCTGTAATATCTGCATCCATACCAAATTTCTCTTTGATATTCTGCAGAAGAAGAAAAGCTACTGCTGTCCCACAAATCTCACTTTCAGCATATTCATGTTTAGGATACAGTTGATGAACTAATGGATATTTTAATTTCTCAGGCAAATCAGAAGGAGGTTGATGATGATCTGTTACCACAAAATCTAAACCTTTCTCCATATATTCATCTATTAGTTCAAAGTCTCTTACACCACAATCTACAGAGATGAGGAGATTGGCACCTAAGGAAAGGACATCATCTAGAGAATCTTTTGTTAATCCGTAACCTTGATCTATCCTACTAGGAATGTATGGAACAACATCTATTTTCTTTCCTAAATGTTTAGCTAAATCTCTGTACAGAAACTCCCAAAGCAAACTAGAAGCACATATACCATCAGCATCAAAATCACCATGTATGACTATTTTAGACCCTTTCTCAATATGTTCAGCTATCTTCTCTGATACTGATTTAGAATCAAAAAGTGTATTGAAAGGAGGAATATTTTTGGCATCAGACGAAAAGAAAGTGTCAAGGTCTTTAATATTTCTATCCTTAAGAATATTCTCAACTATTCTCTCTTTCTCTTCAATCTTTTTTGGAAGAATCCATTTTCTTTTACTCTCTAGTGTCATCGTTAATTAACTGTTCAATTAAATCCCAACTAAAACCTTTTCTTTGTAGGTATGCAATCTTTTTTGTATCACTTTTTGTAATTTTTCCATCTTTGAATTTTTTGTTAAATACATTTTTTAACAATTCATACTCATCTAAAACACACTCATCGATCTTCTGTTCTGCTAAGCTTTTCTCAACACCTTTAGATATTAGTTCAGCAAGTAGTACAGATTTTCCTCTAGGTTTGTTTTTTAATCTAGAGTTAATGAGGGCTTCTGCAAACTTACCATCATCTAAATATCCGTACTCTTTTAAGTTAGATATGACTTTTTCTACTAATTCATCTCTTTCATGTTTATCCAATTCAACATACCACTTACCTTTCTTCTTATGAAGTAACTGTACAATATATTTTCTAATCTGCATCTCTGTTTTAACAGTACTTGATATGTATTGAAGAACTCTCTCTGTAACTCTTTGATGTAGGTCATCTTTCAGTATATTACCAAGTTCCTCTTCTTCTACTTCCTTACCCTCGTAAAGAGTGTATTTTGCTAAAGTATTTAGAGACAGACCACAGAAAAACTGACCATCTATATAGAGATTAACTCTACTTCTATCGTTTTTTTGTGCAGAGATTTTAGTTATTTGACACATCTATTTTATCTTCGCCTTTATATCTTTAACAATTTTGTCTTTTAGTTTACTATCTGTCCTAAGAAGTTCACATGTAGCATCTTTACCTTGTGCCAACTGCTGATCTCCATATTTAAACCAAGCACCTGCTTTCTGTACAACATCTACTTGAAGTGCAGCATCAAGAATACTACTTTCTTTGTCTATACCCATTGGATAGATCATATCAAAGGTAGCTTCCTTGAAAGGAGGAGCAACCTTGTTCTTTACAATCTTTACTTTTCTAGAGTGTCCAACAACTTCTCCATCTTTTAGAATCTTGTCTTTCTGTCTAATATCCATTCTTACAGAAGCGTAGAACTTCAAAGCATTACCACCTGTTGTTGTCTCTGGATTACCAAACATAATCCCTATCTTCATTCTTAACTGATTTAAGAAAATTATTGTTGTTCCTGTCTTACTCCCTATCGCTGTAATCTTTCGCAAAGCTTGAGACATCAATCTAGCTTGTAATCCCATATGGCTATCACCCATATCACCCTCTATTTCTGCTCTGGGTGTCAAAGCAGCAACAGAGTCAACTACAATTACTCCAAAACCTGCAGACCTTACTAATGTTTCTAGTATCTCCAATGCTTGTTCTCCAAAATCAGGTTGAGCCATATACAATTCATCTATATTTAGTCCAATGTTTTTTGCATATACTGGGTCAAAAGCGTGTTCAGCATCTATGAAAGCTACTGCTTCTCCCATTTTCTGAGCCTCTGCTAAAATATGGATTGCTAATGTTGTTTTACCTGAAGATTCTGGACCGTAGATTTCTATAATCCTACCTTTTGGAATACCACCTACTCCAAGTGCAATATCCAATGACATAGCTCCTGTTGGTATGACATCAATATCAACCTTTTTCTGTTCTCCTAGTTTCATTATGGAGCCTTTTCCAAACTGTTTCTCTATTTGTGCAACTGCCATCTCTATGGCTTTCTTTTTTGGTGAATCCACTTTAGTAGTAGTGGTTACTTTTTGTTCTTCTTTCATAATTATGGGACACAAAATTTAGATTATATTAGAGAATATCAAACAGCAATATTCGAGTCAAAAGAGAAAAGAAAATATTTCATTAACCGATAATGTTTTTATACAAACTCTCTATTCACAATATCTGAGAGGTTTGCAATGAATGATTTAAGTAGTACTTCATCATCTCTAATATATTTAGCTACTTCTATTTGTATTGCAGGTACACGTAATTCTGAGGCTACAAATTCAGATATTGACTCTCCCATACTGTTTGGAAGTTTTAGTATTTGAGTATTTAGACCAAGTAGTTTCTTTCTGCCAATGTTTTCTGATATTAATCTAGCTATTTTCATTGATTTAGAAAATCTAGTAGCACAGAATATACCAATATCATAGCCAGAATCATCTAAAACACCATGTATATCTATGAAGTACTTAATTTTGTTTTCTTTAACTATTTTTCTAATTTCCCGTTTATATTCATTTCTTCTTTCTTTGTGATAGTTGGGATCATATTCTAGTTCTGAATCTAGTATTATTCCAAAAGATTTAGTAGAAGTACATAACTCCTCAACAATTTTACCTGTAAAAGGTTCAGGTTGTTTATACTTCATACTAAGTGTAGGTCTTCTGTGAATTTTGGTATGTGGAGCAGAGAATAGTACTGGTCTTGTTCCTTCTATTAGTATTACTTTAGTATCTTTCATACTAATAACTTAGCACATTTTGTTAATACTTTTCAAATCTTTTTTAGAATTTAATATTCATAATGAGTCCACATTCTGTAAACAAAAACCTCTTTCTTCTTCCTATCAACAGAATATACTAGTCTATGCTGAATATTTATCCTCCTTGAATAATATCCTTCTAGTTCTCCTCTTAAACTTTCATATCTTGGTGGACTTTGAAATGGATCTACTGAGATTATCTGTAACAAAATCCTAGTCTTTTTCTCTAGACCTGCCTGTTTGAGCAAACCTCTATCTTTCAATGCTTTTTTTGAAAGAAACACTTTGTACATTACCATTCCTCCTCTTCTTTGTACTCTTTCCAATTTCCTTTCTTACGCATACTTTTAACATCTTTAACAAATTTAGGAAGAGATGTTAGATATATTGTCTCTTGAATATCTCGCCAATCTTGTTCTGATATTAAAACAGCACTTCCTCCTCGGTTGTTAACTATCTTTATTGGATTAAAAGTATTGTTTGTCTCTTCAACTAAAGAGAAAAGATCTTTCCTAGCTTGTGTAATATTAATTGTAGTCATAATTTATCATGGCAATATTAGTATGTACATGATAGCGTACACTCAGTTTAATGTCAACTTATGTGTTTTCGATATAATTCTCACAATTATTGTTGTACAACACATTCTTAGTTATTAATGTGTTTAATAATTGGATCTAGGTTCTTCTCTGATATAAAGTTAGCACCATTTTTAAATATTTCAGTCATTTCCTTATTCTCTTGCTTATCTCCTTTTCGCATAACTTTACCAACCATTTGTAATACTAATCTCTTTATACCTTTTAACTTTGTATAGTCTAATCCACCACGTAAATAGAAGAGAGGTTCATTTAATCCATTTGCTTTTTTCATCATATCTATATTGTTTTCATCATAAGGATACAGTCCTACAACTCCTACACAATTTATATTGTACTTTCCTCTCACATTACTTAATCCAGATATCCTACTTGCACATACCCAACCTAAATAGATTATTTCATCATCTTCATTTAACTTCGTTTTTGCTTCATTAACAGAATAATATGGAACATTTAACCTTTTACTCAATATTTTTGCATACTCTAAAGTATGTCCTGTATTTGTTGTATATACTATTGCTTTTACCATATTAGAACCTCTCTTTAACTTAAATAACTTCAATCTTCATTTCAGGACATCAAGATTCCTTTGTATATTATTCGACCTGACACACATACCTTAGTGTCTCATGACATAAGATATACAAGTATAATTATACAGAACGAAACACCAAACATAAGCAAAAAATGATAAATATCGCCTAATTGTTTCTTTTTACTCGTTTTTTAAAGTTTTCGCCCAGGAAACGCAGGCTTAACCCTATATGACATATTCATTTGTTCTTCACGATAACCATCACGATAATCAAATACACCTTCGAAATTTTCTAGTTCCTCACCTCTCAAATATTGTTTATTCCACCATCTACGAATACATTCACCATAACTCCAAGTATCGTGTAGTATTTTAACAGTCTTCCAAGTAGTGTGTTCTTGATCTAACTCTCCTATATTGCATAAATCATTGATAGTTTCCGTAATTAATTTAACAATCATCTCTTCGTCTAAAATATCTACTTGTTGAATCTTCTTCTCAGTTATTCTTGCAACATTTATAGCAAATTTTGAATCTTTTTTAACAGGATTCTCTTTTATTTTTTGGAAGGCCTCGTCAGAAACGACACTAATTACAGGAGCATCTTCTAACTCATTCAACAAGAATTCGTTATATTTCTGTTGCTTCTCTTGAGCTAGTTCAGCTTCTTCTCGCAACCTTCTTTCATACTCATCTCTTTGCTTTGCCACATCACTAACATCAAAGCTTTGATTTTCATCTCCTGCAGTATCATTATAATGGTGAATACCACCATCTGGATAAACTCCTTGGTTAATATCTTCTACCATATAAGTTTCTTTTCCTAGATTCTAATTGCAACTGCAACATATCTTTGATTTATTTAAATTAAGTAAATATACCTCATTAGGGGTACGATAGCCAAGCCTCTTACGGGGCCTGTTGTTCAATTCTTCCGCTATGTCGTCT
>JBMNPD010000004.1:0-58986 GCA_050943415.1 Candidatus Dojkabacteria bacterium | reverse complement strand
TCTGAGCAATATCTCAATTGCCCCTCTGTCTGCAGCAGTTAGATGTTTGTTTCTCATACTTACATTTTAACTGTTGCAGTTAGAAGTAGAAAGTAGATTTTCATAATTTTAAACTGTCTAATGGTATACTATTTTTGTATTTTTGTAAATCACAATGTTTTTGTTTTTACAAGAATATAGAAATTTAGCTTACAATATAAACAAGTGCAGAAAGAGAATCATACGGAAAAAAGAATTGGGATATTTGATAGTGGTGTTGGTGGTCTAACCATTCTCAAACCTATGGTAAGCCTTATGCCAAACGAAAAGTTCTATTATTTTGGTGATACAAAAAATGTCCCATACGGTACAAAATCTCCAAAAGAAATTGCAAAAATAGGAGTAGAAGCTTACAAGAAATTAAGGAAGTTGGGAATAAAAATGTTAGTAATAGGTTGTAACACAACATCTATCTATGGAATTAAGGCAATTAAAGAAATTGCTGATGTTCCTATTATTGAACTAATACATCCAGGAGTACTAGCTGTAAAAGAATGTGGATGTAAAAACATATTACTATTAGCTACAGAAGCCACTATAAACAGTGGCTCTATTCAGTCTCTCCTCAAGAAAGAAATAGATGATGTCAAAGTTGAAGGAATTGCTACACAAGACATGGTTATCACAGTAGAAAACGGAAATTCTAACAATGAAGAAGGTAAGAAAGTGGTACATAGGTACTTAGATATGGTAACTATTAGGCCAGATTCTGTTTTACTCTCTTGTACTCATTTTCCTGCTCTAAGCAAATTTATTGCAGACTATTTTAACAATAAAGGTATAGATGTAAATATAATCAGTCCTGCAGAGAAATGTGCAGAAATAGCCAAAGAGAAGTTAAAAGAAATTGGTAAACTTACAGAATTTGGTAATTTAAGCATAGAATATTTCTGTTCAGGTGATTTAGAAAAATTCACGAAATCTGGAAACATACTTTTAGATGATGATTTGATAATAAAAAATGTAAAGAAGCTTTAGTAAAAATAGAATCAAGACAATCAATACCTTGATAATATTCAATACAAATATATCTACTCCTCTGAACTAATTAGAAAGTAGCCATATATATTCTCTCTAACCTGTGTGATATACTAAAAACAAGATTTAATTTAATCATATAATTTAATGAAGAAAATATTACTTGCGCTCTTCTTGGCATTAGCAATCCTTTTGCCTATGACTACAACGTCATACGCTCAAAGTAGGAATGCATACAGATACAATTACGATTATGACTACGATCGTTATGATTCTGATGCTGAAGAAGCCATCGCTATGGTTGTGGCTATGTGGTTCATATTTTTACCAATAATTTTAGGAACATATGTATACTACTCATTTACCTTAATGAGAATTGCACAAAAATTAGATGATCCTAGCCCATGGTTTGCTTGGATACCTGTTTTAAGTTCAATTCTTCAACTTAGACTCGGTGAGAAAAATCCATTTTTACTATTCCTATTACTTATACCTTTCTTTGGCCCAATTGCACTTCTCGTTATTACTGTCCTTGCATACATGAGAATATGTGAGAGATTAGGCAGAGACAAATATCTTGGACTACTCAAACTTTGCGGATGGGGAGAAGTAGTACTCTTAGGAGTATTGGCATGGAGTAAAGATAGTTCAAAAAAGTAGTAGCTATTGATTCGAATCAACTGGATAATCCAAGATACCAACATTGGTATCTTGGTTCTCCAATCCTTCTTCTTTAACTTTGTCTACTCTTCTTGTTAACTGATTAAATCTTGTTGTACTAACAGTATCATACTGTTTCTGTAGTGCCCCTATCCTCTCTCCAATCTTCAAGAAAGATTCTGAGAAATTAGCAAACTCTTTCTCAAAAGCCTTAACATGCTCAATGATATGGTAAATATTCTTTTGAACTCTAAAATTCTCATACGCCTGTTTAATCATTCTCAATATTGCAGTAAAACTAAAAGGACCTGCTAACACAACCTTGTTTGCCATAGCTTCCTCAGAAATCTCAGGCATCTTGTCATATATATATGAAAAAATCATCTCATTTGGAATAAAGAGAATAACAAAATCAACAGTCTTGTCCTCAGGATTGATATAGTCTCGTGTAGTAACCTGCTTAATCTTCTCCTTCACATCCCTTTCAAAATCCCTCATATACTTCTCTTTCATTCCCCTATCATCTGTCTCTGACATCTTCTGCAAATTAGCATAAGGGAACTTAGAATCAACATTCACTCTGGTTTTGTCAGGCAAAAATATTGCAAAATCAGGTCTAGTCTTAGACCCAGCCTGCTCCTTGTTAAATTCATAGTCAACACCTCTTACAAAACCAGACATCTTAAGTAAATTATCTGCAATCTTCTCACCAAACTGCCCTCTCACAGAGTTATCAGACAACACTTTTTTCAAACCTTCTGTACTCACAGAAAGCTGCTCTGTAATCTTTCTACTCTCCTCCACAGAAGTTTTCAAAGTAGCGTAAGAATCAATCCTCTCTTTTTCCGCAACTTTCAAATACGATTCCAAATCCTTAACCATTCTAGAAATCTCCTCTCTTTTATTCTCCAAATCAATCCTGTTCTGCTTAGTCTCAGAAGAAAGCTTCTCGTTTGCCATTCTAACAAGATCTTCATTAGCCTGATTCAAAACAACAGGTAACAACTCCGTTAGCTTACCCTCTATCGTTTCTGTTATCTCTTCACTACTACCTGCTTGATTCTTTTTTAATATATAGAAGATACCAATACCAAGTAAAATACCTCCAATTAAACAAACTATCCCTATTATTACTTCTGACATAATGTTACAATCCTACAAATTTAAGTATATGATTATATATAACTTTTAGAAGAAAAACCAAAAAATGAAATTTTTACAGAAAAAAGAAGTTGTATATCTACGTAATCTATTTCTAACAACAATACTTGGTGGAATAGTTGGAGTACTAAACTATCTTTTCAATATCTTCATAGTTAAATATACAAATAAAGAAGTATTTAGTGTATTTACAGCAGCCTTAGGAATCATATACCTAGTACAAATTCCTGCAACATCCATACAATCTCTACTTACTAAAATCGTTGCTAAAAACGACAACAACAATTTAGAGAAGTACAAATGGAGTACTCTAATCCAATTCACTATTATCGGTTTACTATTTTCTACCATCTTCATTCTATTAAAAGAGCCAATCTCTTCCCTAGCTTCCATACCAACAGATATTGTCATATATTTAGCCATAACTCTCTTCTTTGCCTTTGTATCACCAATATCCAAAGCATTCCTACTAGGTGAAGAGAGAATAGTATATGTTAATTTACTACTTCTGTTAGAAACTATTCTTAAATTTGGCATAGGAGCAATCGCTATTAGGATGGGTGGAGAGATATCCTTACTAATTTTAGCAAACTCATTACCTGCAGTTTTAACCACATTACTTGTCTTACCTACATTGAAAGTTAACAAAACAGGAAAGGAGATAAAGACTGATTACAAGGAACTGATTCTAATTACAATATTTATGTTACTTCTTACAGTACCGTATACACTAGATCTCGTTTTAGTCAATGAATCATTCAGAGCAGAGTATGGTGCAGTTTCTCTACTTGGAAAATTAGTATATTTTAGTTGTGTTATGACTGCATCTGTAATGTTTGCAAGAGTATCTAATGAACAGCAAAGTAAGAGTAGAAGAAAAAGTTTGATAATTTCCCTACTATTATCTTTAGGAATTGGTTTAGTAATATCTTTAGCATATTTCTTTCTAACAGATTTTGTAATTACTGCAACAGTTGGAGAACAGTATCTATCTGTAGGTAAATATTTAGGAATTTTTGGATTATGTATGACTGGATTTGCAATGGTATATATGATTGCAAACTATTTCATATCACAGAGTATATATGGATATATTGTAATACTGTTCTTGGTTTCAATTTTACAGGTCTTACTTTTTAGATACAGGAATGATTCATTAGACCAAGTCATTCGCAATCAAGTTATTCTCTATGGTATATTACTTCTGTCTACTGTAATATTTTTAATATTTAAATTTAATCGAAAGAAAAATGAAGAAACAAAAGATTAATATTAAAGAGAAGTCAAATGGCTTCATACAGGAATTTAAAAAATTTGCATTGAAAGATTCTACGTTAACTGTAGCTATCGGTCTCATGTTAGCAACTGCTGTTAAGGATGTCGTAGATTCTCTAGTTAAAGATATTTTAACTCCCCCTATTGGCAAGTTAATATCTGGTATCGATTTTAGTAATATGTATATTGCATTAAGTAAGCAAAAGTTTGAGTCTTTGCAAGCAGCACAAGAGGCTGGTGCAGTTGTTATTACTTACGGTAACTTCATAAATGTATTAATTTCTTTCATCATTACTGCTTTAGTTCTTTTCTTAATAGTTAGTTTTGGACAAAGATTTACTAAGAAAGAAGAGAAGAAAAAGGGGAAGAAATTCAAAATTTGTCCATATTGTAAATCAGAGATTAACAAAGATGCAAAAAAGTGTGCTTTCTGTACTAGTAGTGTGAAGTAAACAATATCTAATTCTTTGTTTTATGTTAGTCTTTTTCTAATATATTCCTCTAGTTTGTCTATTATTTTAACAATCTTTCGCTTTTCTTGTATATCTACATCCTTATGATTAAACAGATTATCATATAACATGTCGATAAATTCTTTTTCCTTTTCACTTAACAAATTACATTTTTCGTATGCTTTTAAATCAAAACTATTAATATCAAGAAAAAGATAATTTATTAAAAATATACGTACCATTAATGTCATATATCCCCATTTAAGAGGAGATTCTACTACCTTCTCTACATCCTCCCGTTTACCATCAATATATGCTAAAGCTTTTTCTTTTGGATAATTTGGAAGTACAACTTTCTTCCCTATTAACAATCTTGATGCAAACTTCAACACATAGAATCTAGCCCAAGAACCTTTCAATATTGCTTCCTTTGTTTCTTCTAAAGTACAAATATATCTAAATGATATTTTACCTAAATCTAACTGTTTAAAACCTACATCTTCCTTAACTATTACATACAAATCAATATCACTTTGTTCATTAGCATAACCCCAATAATTAGAGCCAAACAGATATACAGAAAGTACATTATCCTCAGTAATTCCTATTTTTCCTAACTCTCTTAAAATTTCTTTTTTATTAACACCTGAAATATCCATCGTAAATTATTATTTTAATTTGGTAATTAACTCACTCTTTAGATTCTAATTTGTACACAAAATAACTGGACGATATTGGATTTGAACCAATGACCCCTACAATGTGAATGTAGTGCTCTAACCAGCTGAGCTAATCGTCCTTGTCATTGATTATACATCTTGGAAATATAATTCGAAATATTTACAACTTTAATCTCTAAGAAATTTGCCAACTACTATTGTTGAGGATTGTCAACAGGAGGAATTTCTTCCATGTTCTCATCATTTTTCTGTTCTACCTCTGATGATGTTGTAGGTGCCTCTCTCTTAACCCTATCTAAACTTTTCTTCATCAGGAAGAAAGCTATCAGTAATACAGGAAAACCTATTCCTACAACGAGACTTTTTGTTATGAGGCCTGCTATTGCTCCTCCTATAATTGCCAATATTATTAAGGCTACTAATGTTCCTATTGTCATTTTACTTAATTCTTTTAAATTAGAATATATTTTATGATATGGTATTATTAACGAAGAAGCAATAGTTTTTTTACGAAATAATTTTAACACCCAAACTAATGGTTAATAAAAGAACACAAACTGCACACAACACAGGAGAGAAAATAGAGCCTACTAATCAAATGGTAGTAGAGTTAGGCCCTCTAACTAACTTTTTGTTACCCAATGGAAAATTCGATAAAAAAGAAGCTAAGTTAGTAGCAGGAAGAATAGCAGGAGCATGTTACAGCCCAAAAGGTTTTTCTGATTTTGATGATGAAGAACCAAGTAAGACATTACAAAGGAGTGAGAATATATTAGAAAGTGGTCACCACAGTGTATATGATCATATTCAAATATCATTAAGATTAACCAATATTCCAAAGATTTTGGCAATGATTTTAAATAATGAGAATCAGTATACAACTACTGAAAGGTCATATCGTTATACTAAACCTACAGAAGATAAATCGCTAACAAAGACAGAACTCTCTCTATACAACAAATGGTTTGATATCTTTGTTAAGTTAATATCTAAAGAATACGGTAATGTATTTGATGAGAGAAAAATCACCAAACTAGCACAAGAGAATGCTAGATATTTTCTAACTGTTTTTGCTCCAACAAATATGACATACAGTATTCCTCTTGGACAATTAAACAGAATATGTAAATGGTTAAGAGATTACGATGATAAAAAGAATGATGCTATATCACAGAAGCTCTCCCCATATATTAATGAGTTTTTAAAGCAGATAGAAGAGCTTGGTTTAATAATACCTCAACTTCAGAAGAACGAGAAAAAAAGAAAATTATCCTTGTTTGCAACTGAAGATGAAAAAAGACTACTCTGGAAAGAGAATTTTGGTTCATCCTACAGCGTAATATATACTGGTAGTTTTGTTCTATTAGGACACTTGCATAGACATAGAACTCTTGATTACCAGATGTATATTCCAAAAAAATTTAGTGCATATGTACCAACCTTACTTGATAGTTTTCCAAAGTATCGTAAAGAGTGGATAGCTGATATGAAGTTAGTACAAGATACTTTTCCTCAGGGACAGATGGTAGACATCATCGAGCAGGGTACTTTATCAAACTTCATTCTTAAATGTAAGGAAAGGTTATGTACTCACGTTCTTTTAGAGACTCAAACAGCAACAAAGAATATTTTAGATAGGTTCTTAGAGAATAATTCTGATCCTGATATTCTTGAATATCTCAAGCAACACTCTAAAGGTGCAAGATGTACTTTCCCTGACTATACATGTATACAACCGTGTGGTTTTAAAGAGGGTGTTACTCTTACAAGAAGGGTTTAGATAATTATGATGTTGCTATATAATCACTGTCATGACTATTTCAAAAGCTTCAGAAAAAGATGCAAATGATATTTTAAAGGTTATAGAAGAAACACTCGTCAGTACTCACAAAAAGCTTTACTCTCCTCAATATATACAACATACATTAGATATTTATACAGAAAAAATTCTTCATTACATTAACTCATATGACTACTTTGTTGCTAAGGAAAATGGAAAGATTATCGGTTGTGTACTAGCAAAGAAAGGCTATATGAGGTCACTATATATCTTGCCAGAGTACCAAGGAAGAGGTTTAGGAAGAAAGTTAGTAGAGATTGCAGAAGAGTGTACTAAGAAACAAGGATACGAGCAGATATCCATCTGGGCTAGTTTAGTATCATATGACTTCTACATTCATATGGGGTATCACTTTACAGAAGATATTAAGAACGAAGATGGTATAGTTACTCACAAAGCTATGACCAAAGATTTGTAACACTTCCCAAAAGCTTCACTCTACGACACAAATGCTATAATCTACACATGGTAGATATTAAATATACTCAAAATTTATACACCAATAAACAGAATCTACAACGAATTATTAATAACATTCATTGGAATAGTTTCGATACTGTAATCGATATAGGTGCAGGTAAAGGAATCATAACTAAAGAATTAGTAAAACATTGTAACAATGTAATAGCGTACGAACTAGATTCAAGATACTTTGATATATTAAAAGATTTGTTTACAGATAATTCTAACGTTGTTCTAAAAAACAAAGACTTTCTTACTTCTACCCTACCAAAGAAGGAATACAAAGTATTTGCAAATATACCGTTTGCTCTAACTTCAGACATTGTTAACAAAATTACAGAGATAAATTCTAAATTGATAGAGGCATATCTCTTTGTTCAGAAAGAGACAAGTGAAAGATATATGGGTCTACCTAACAACACACAGATAGCTACAATCCTTTCATCTATGTACGATTTATATGTTATTGAAAATTTTGAAAGAAAAGATTTTAAACCTATACCTAATGTAGATATTGTATTACTTAGAATAACAAAGAAAGAGAAATCTGAAGAAGAATTTAGATTGTACAGAGATTTTGTCACATATATCTTTAATCAAATGAACAGTAATGTGTTAGATACATTAAAAAAACTTTTTACATTTCAACAACTGAAACACATTAAAGAACAACTGAAAAAGAATAGATATACTGTACCTTCTAATATTCCTTCTAAATATTATTTAGAAATATTCCAATATTTTAAAACAAATGGTTTGGATTACAGAAGAAAAGTAGAAGGATACTATATTAAGCATATACACCAACATTTAAGAAGAGAGAAAGTTAATAGAACAAGATGAACAATATATCACACCTTGTAATACATCTGGTTTTTGCTTGTAGGTTTATCAGGTATAGTCATCTTAACTAAACCATTCTCTAGAGCAGGTTTTAGATAATTTTCTCTAAAAGAGATTCTTGATTTGAGCCCAAGCTTACTCATCATTTCAGAAGTAGTCATTTCTACTCCAGATTCCATCACATCTAGTAGTTTATCTACATACAAACTAACACGATTACCCTGAGTAATAGTACTTTCTAATAAGTTCTCAATTGTCTCATCAATCATTTTTAACATAAATTCAATAAATACGGTTGAATTACTAGACAAATTACAATCGTTTATTGTTTTGTAATATTCATCCTGGTATTTCTTTATCTGAGATTCAATTGGAACATATTCAAATATTTCTTCCCAATTAGAAAGCAGTATATTTTGCCATAGTCTGACAATTCTTCCATTACCATCCGAGAATGGATGAATAAAAACAAATTCGTAGTGAAAGATTGAAGATAGTATCAATGGATGTAATGTATCTTTGCTTTGTTTCATCCAATTAAATAGTTGACTGATCAAAACATCTATCTGTTCTGGTGGTGGACACACATGAATACAATCACCTTTTTCATCGAAAACACCTTCGTTTCCCTTTCTAAACTTTCCAGATTCTTCTACAACTAAATATGTCATTACACTATGTGCTTTTTTCAAATCCTTAATGGAGTATGGATCTAACTCTTTTATCAATTCATATGCATTATATGCATTTTTAACTTCTTGTATTTCACTTTGTGGCCCAACAACGGTTTTCCCATTAATAATATCTTTGACTTGGTTAAATGATAATGAATTAGCCTCTATAGCTAAAGAAGAATGGATAGAATGAATTCTGTTATTTCTTCTTAATATTGGCATTTTATTTAAATCTTTGTAATTTTCTAACTTGCCAACATTTTTCATGATTGAAGAAATTCTATCAAGCATAACATTGGTTGTTTCAAATGGAGGGTTATAGTTATTCATAGTTACTATGTACTATTATACCATTTTACTAAGCATCTCACAATCATCTTGTATGTTATTCTGTATGTTTTCTTGTATGCTAGTACAGTTGTATTAGGCAAAAGGCTGTTGTAAAGCAACTTTATCTGTATAGTTCTTTTTAAACTCTATAGTAACATTATTATCAAATACTAATTCATCACCATCATATATATGTGTGTTAGTATTATTACTACCTATCTCTATTATTGCTTTCATATATTTTATTGATTAGAAATTATTAACGAATCTCTATTTCCGAAAAAGAAAGATACTTTGCAATAACATCAGCCCTCTCTTTATTTCGGCTTACAATAGCAATACTTACAATTAAGTCATCAACCTCATAATCCCAAAATTCAACTTCACCCTCAACATCTAGTAATGAACCTAAGTCTACTCTTAAAACAACTTGATAATCATGATTAATCTGTTTAAATTTTTTATCTCTGAAGAGTACAGTTTTCTTAAAACCATCAAATTCAGGTATTCTGCCTTCATTACGTCCAAAGTAAGCAATTTTATCCGAAGGCACTAGAACTAAAACATAATCTTCTTCTAGTAAAATCTTTACATATATCAATTCAGGTTTATTCTGAGTCGCATAAAAGACTTTCCCTAAAATTTTATATGATTTACCCTCAATAACCAAAGAACTTCCCTCTGAAATTTTTTCTACAATATTCATCAAATTACTTCTTAAAAAATAAGTTTAAACATAGCGTTTAAAAATATAATTACCCTATACCTACTTATCTCTCACTAATAAGTTCAAATCTATTTACTACTGTACCATCTTCTAATTCTTTAGTTCCCATAAAATTATCTAATGGTCTAACCCATGCTCTAGTCTCAGCATCTTCTTTGTAATACAAAGGAACATATACAACTACATCTTCTGTAGTTTCAGAATCCTTAGCTAATATTAAAGCTTGATATATTCCTCCCTTGAAATGTCTATATATTCCTCCTAAAACAAATTCTCTTTTTGAACTTTTTGTTTTCATGTATGATTTATGTAAATTGAAATTATTAAATATTATATATCAAAAATATCATCATGTCTGAAATGGTTAATTGCATTGGAGTTCTAGACAGTTGTTAACTCTTCTTTGAAGAGCTATATCCCCAAATAGCATGATCTAAGCTTCTTGCTTTTATACCCATTTCTTTAGCAATACATTCTACAAGTGTTATTGCATTTCTAGGACCAACTTTCCTACCAACACCTTTTTCTACTACTCTTAGAATATGTATATCTGGTTTAACAGTATCTACTCCACATAGCATTCTAAGATACTGATACGTGGTAAATGCTATACCTCGAATATTCCAATCTCTATATTTCTTCACAGAAGACTGATTTCCCCATTCTCGTAAACTTTCAATATCTCCTTGTATATTATTAGTTTTTTGAAAATCTTTAAAGTAATTAAGAAGATTTCTTAATAGTTCGACTCTTTCAATATGTCTGTAATTCCAAAAAGTCATAAAATACTCATCTCCCTTATCAAGTTCCCTTTCTAATTCCGCAAAAGAACTAATTCCACTTTTCTCAATTATCTTTAAGCGTGGTTTGACAAATCTATCGTAATTCCTGTTAATAGAAAGAACTGCATCTACCAATACCAAAACAGGGTTTTCATATCCGTATTCATCAGCATAACTGCTTGTATCCAAAGAAAGAGTATTTAAATATTCTCTTAGATTTTCAACATCTGCGGTAGCTATCATAATATGTTTTATTATTTTTAGAACATTTTATATTCTCAACCATTCAAGAAAACATTCATAAACAGCTCTATTATCATCACAAAATCCACCTAGAAAATGGTCCTTTTTCATTATCCCATGATAATCACTACCACCAGAAATAAGCAGATCATATTTTTTTGCTATCTCTAATAAATACTTCGTTTGATCCTCTGTAAAAGTTGTATAGAAACACTCTATTCCATCTAAAGAATAATTGCCTATGATATTCTCCAATTCAGCAACAATGTTTTTAGAATAAATAAATGGATGTGCTAAAAAAGCTAAACCTTCTGATTCATGAATTAGATCTATTACTGTTTTCAGATTTGGAAAAAATACTGTTTGATCAATATAGAACTTACTATTTGGATTATTTACTTCATTTCTAAAAAAAGAAACACTCGTTTGTTTATGATTAATATCTAAGAAAAACTTATCATTTTCTGAATGTTTAATTATTTCTGCATGAATACTTTTATCTCGCATATCATTATTTTCATCTTCTAAATCATATTCAAAAGTTATACCTCTTTTAGCATATTCGTCTTTAATAAGTTTAAATCTTGTTTTATATCTCTCTTTAAAACTTGTATACATATCGTGCTTTTGTATACCATTTTCCATTTTGTCTAAGTCAAACAAATATCCTAATACTTCAATTAGTTCACCTTTGTAATGTGTTGTTATTTCAACACCATTTATTATTTCACCTGTATAGTATTCTTTTAAATTAATCTTTTTTATGTCCTTGTAAGCACGAATACTATTATGATCTGTTATTGATAGGTAATTCATTCCCTTCTTTTCAGCTTCTTTTAATAGTTCAATAGTTGTTTGACTACCATCTGAATTAATTGTGTGAGTATGTAAATCTATCATGTTGTTTTTTTATTCATAATTACTTTGTTTTTGGGAATATCACCACTTTGTTTCAAACTTTTTATACGCTTTTTAACATCTTCTTCTGTATAGCCATCATATTCGGGGGCTCTATCTATTTCTAATATATTTAGATCATCCCAATATTCTTCTTTTAAATGAAATGTTACTGGCCCTGTTGGAGTATTCATTCCTGCTATAAAACAACCATTAAACATCGGATCATTCTCTTCATTGTAATGTTGTCTTGATTTCCATGAGATGTCAGAGCAAATATTACACAATGCAACAAAAAGATGATTCCTCATATCAACATAATCACCAATTGTATGAAATCCATCACTTATACCTTTAACACTTTCGCCCCTATGTCTAAGTTCTAAAATCATATCATTAATTTCATTTATCCTTTCCACAATATCACCTCCCTCATCCTGTGATTCACCATAACCTTTTAAATTATCTTTAGTAAAATCTACTTCTGCAGCTTCATGTTCCATTTTGATTTCCTTCTATATAATTGTCGTTATTATATCACAACAAAAATCAATGAGACTGCAAACTATATTTACAAGAGTAAAATTAAATTTGAGCAGAACAAACAATATCTATCTCTGGTCTTGTATCTTTAAGATCTTTAATGGTAAATGCTTGTATCTCAGGATTAAAGGATATACAAAGATCTTCTACTAATGTAATCATAAATCCTCTATCATATGCGTAACTTACAACACTTCTTACACATAAATTTGTTAAAATTCTCTATATATACCATTTTAAAAAACAACACTTTTTAATGTATAATTCAAATATGAAAGATATTGTAAAACTTGCACAGGAGTATGCTCTTAGAGAATGTAAGAAAACAAGTTATCCATTTGGCATGAATGTATACAATAACCATTTTAAACCAGTTGTAATGTATGCAGAACAATTAGCTGAGAAAAGAAATGCTGACAAAGAAATTGTTTTACTCTCTGCGTGGCTACATGATATTGCAAATATAACAGGAGATACTGAAGATCATCATATCGTTGGACAGAAATATGCAGAAGAGTTTCTAAAAAAACATAATTATCCGTTAGAAAGAATAGAACAGGTCAAACATTGTATATATGCACACAGAGGAAGTAAGAACATACCTAAAAAGACCGTTGAAGCAGAGTGTGTTGCAGATGCAGATGCTATGTCTCATTTTAATACAATTGCATCACTATTCCATTTAGCAATGAGAGTCTATGGATTAAGTGTAGAAGATGCTAATACTTTTGTAAAAGAGAAACTAAAAAGAAGTTACAAGAAATTAACACCTATTGGTAAGAAAATGATACAAGAGAAATATGATGCTGTTATGAAGATTCTCTAGGGCAAAGTCTCTAAGTAGTGAGATATATTTACAACAGTTAAATCTTAAACAATCTCCTCTTCTATTAATAATGTAGGATCTTGATTTGTATATCCTCCATCAACAGTTATAACTTGTCCGTTAATATATCCAGCTTCTGGCTTAAGAAGAAAAGTTACTATATTAGAAATATCTTTTGGCTCAGCAATTCTGTTTTGTGGAATTAGATTCTTTACTTTTTGAACAAAATCATCTCCTATATCTTCATTCATTTTCGTATTAACCCAACCAGGAGCAATAGCATTAACAGAAACTTTTTTATCCTTGAATAACAAGCTAAAGGATTTTACTAGAGAATTAACACCTGCCTTGCTTACTGCATAGCTTACAGTTATTGATCCTCCAAACATAGCATCTGTTGAACTAATCATAATGAACCTACCATGCTCTTCAATTCTATCTTCAAAGTATTTTGCCAAAACATAGTTAGATGTTAAGTTTACAGCTATTGTTTTATCCCAAATCTTCAAATCCTCCTCTATGTTTTTATTTTCATATTCAACTATTCCAGCACAATTTATAATAGCATAGAGATTAGTGTCCATAGATTTAATTTTATCTACAAAATTCTGTATAGAATCTTTGGATAAAAAGTCTAAGTTGATGCTCTTCACATCTGGATTGTTTATTGGAGTATTAGAGTAAGTACCTATTACAGAATATCCTTCGTTTATCAAATCTTTAGCAACTTGAGAACCAATGCCACCAGATGCACCAATTACTAATATTGTTTTATTCATATATTTGTTTGTGTGATAACGAAAGCTTATATAAGAAATGGTGGGCGACATAGGATTCGAACCTATGACCCTCTCGGTGTAAACGAGATGCTCTAGACCAGCTGAGCTAGTCGCCCAATTGTAAAAGATGTGCCGAGAACAGGAGTCGAACCTGCACGGGATTTAACTCCCACTACCACCTCAAGGTAGCGTGTATGCCAATTTCACCATCTCGGCATTATTATATTATTAATAAACAATTCTATCAAACAACAAACTTAAACTCAATAACATTACAAGGCCTGGCCTAGGCCTACCCCATATTCAGAAAAAGTTCATCTTGCAAACAGCAGCAATATGTTTAGCAGAAGAGGTATTATGAGTGCTAGAAATCCTCAACACTGTCGAGGATTTGTTATAGGTTAAAAAAAACATTCTCATCCTTTCCAAATTCTGTACAGAAAATCCTCTACCAAACTTAAACTCAATAACACTTTTAGGTCTGACCTAGGTCAGACCTCCGTTTAGAAAAAGTTCATCTTTTACACACAACAAAAAAGAGCTTTAGACCAAGAAAAACGCTTTGTATTTTTGCAAGGCCTGGCCTAGGCCTCGCCTTTGTTCAGAAAAAGTTCATCTTAGAGATACAGTTATTACAAACTCAACCTAGGTTCTCTGTCCACTCCCTGTATATCCTTCTTCTTTGTTAAATAATTACCATTCAAAATATTAAAATATGCAGCAACACCAACCATACCTGCATTGTCACCCCTAAACTTAATATCTGGATACAAATACCTCAAACCGTACGACTTAACTAAACTACCAATCTTTCTTACAATCTCCTCACTATTCATAACTCCACCACCAACTAAAACACTCTTAATATCAGGATACTTCTCAATAGCTTTCTGCAATTTTATCCTCAAAGACTCAATAACTGTACCTAAAAATCCTCTACAGAAATCATATACCCACTCCTTGTCACTACTATATTGTTCTCTTAATTCTTTTGTTTTATACAAACAAGCCGTCTTCAAACCAGAATAACTAAAATTCAAATCATTAGAATTCTTCATCGGAACAGTAAATGTTATATTTCCACTCTTGCCACTCTTTGCAAATTCACCAATAGCAGGACCACCAGGATATCCTAAATTTAACATTCTACCAACCTTGTCAAAAGCCTCTCCTACTGCATCGTCTAAAGTCTCACCCAACTTAACATACTCTCCAATACTTTTTACATACACTAATTCCGTATGTTTACCTGAAACAAGTAAAGCTATACCTGGAAATAGTTCATCTACATTACCCTCTACAAAACCTTTACCTTTTGAATTCAATAACAAAGAGGAGAGAAGATGACCCTCCATATGATTAACAGGCACAAAAGATTTAGAATACTTAATAGCTAAATCCTTGCCAAAAGCCAGACCAACCTCCAAATCAATAGCCAGACCTGGACCGTATGTACAAGCAATATATTCAACATCATCAATACTTACCTTAGCCTTTCTTAAAGCTTCTGAGTAAACCAAAGAGATATTTTTCTCATGCTCTCTTCTAGCAATATCAGGAACAACACCGCCCCATTGAGCATGAATCTCTACCTGAGAAGAAACAACAGAAGAGAGAACCCTCCTACCTTTTAAAACTGCAACTGAGGTATCATCACAACTTGTATCTATAGCCAATATCAACGGCTGTATGTCTTTACTCATGAATTTCAATACTCCTTTCATTCAAAGAAATATATTTAATAATAACCTTGTACATCTTAACATTCATATTGTCACACAAAGCATTTATTTCTTGAAAAAATTTGTCAGCCCATTCAATTAGTACAACATCACCATTCTCAATATGCTCAACTAAACCACTCTTACCAAGTTCATCACTCTCCAATCTCCAAGTATCCATATGTGCTAATACTCTCTCTTTACCTTTCTTCATATATGTATATTCATTAATAATTGTATACGTAGGAGAATTGATAACATCTTTAACACCAAGTTCATCTCCAACACCTTTAGCAAACTGAGTTTTACCTGCACCTAGTTCACCACTTAATGCTACTACACAAGGCATATCTTCAGAGAGATACTTCTTAGCAAAATATTTTCCAAATTCTACTGTTTCCTCAGTAGATTTACTCTCTTTCTTCTCTAACAGGTTGTCTTTTTTCAAGGAATTCTCAAACTGTATCTTTCCTTGTCTCAATGTAGCAAGTTGATTCATTGTAGTATCTAGTACTGTAGATGGTGTGTTCTTAGGTAATTCTCCAGCATCTAAGAAAAGATCTACAAGCTCAAGACTTTGTTTAGGCAAATCTTTAATCAACTTTTGAATACTGTAAGGTGTAGATCTGTATGATACATTTGCAGATGTAGCTGTAATTGGTTTACCGTACTGTTTAATTAATTCTAATGTAAACGTATAGTCTGGATATCTAACACCTACTCCACCATTAACTGATACTACTGGAGGTTGTAGATTACCTTTGCTTTTAGAAACGACTGTTATTGGACCGGGCAAGTAGTTTTTGTATATATTACTAGCCATTTCATTCAGTTCTACATACTCTTCTGCCATATTTCTATCTGATACTGCTATGGATATTGGTTTTGATCCTCTTAATGTTTTGTAATTCATTATCTTCTTCAATGCTTCTGGATTTGTAGCATCTCCTCCTACTCCGTAACATGTTTCAGTTGGGTATACGATTAGCCCACCGTTTTTCAAGACTATTACAGCTTTCTCCATAGCTTCTTTTTTATTTTTCTTAACATCTATTATTTTCATGATATACTGTAGTATTATACTAAGAATGTGTGATTATGCCCATATTCTACAGATATATACATAATTTTTGAAATTTTTAATATATGTCATCTATACGTTTAACAGACAGTAATTTTAAAGAGGAGATAAAAGATTACAGTGGAGTAGCTTTGGTTGATTTTTGGGCTCCTTGGTGTGGACCTTGTCAAATGGCTAGTCCTATCATAGATGAATTAGCAAAGGAGTATGAAGGTAAGGTTAAAGTTGGTAAGGTAAATGTAGATGAGGAGGGTACACTTGCTACTGAGTATGAAATTATGAGTATTCCAAGTGTTTTTCTTTTCAAAAATGGAGAGATTGTAGAAACTTTAATAGGTGGACAGAGTAAGGAATCATATATAGAAGCTATAGAAAAACATATTTAATTAAGATGCTACAAGAAGACCTTCCTAATAGGGTGATTATTGTCATTTAACATCTATTTTGATATACTTCTTTTACCTTAATGGAGTGGTAGCTCAATTGGTTAGAGCATCTCACTGTCACTGAGAAGGTTGCGGGTTCGAGTCCCGTCCATTCCGCCATTTTTATTTCATCTTGTATTTATTGCTACTAAGAAATATATCTCTTGACTTCCTCTTGTACCCAATGAAAATTTTTACTATCCTTCTCCTTATACCACTGTTTACATTTTTTAAAAGACATTAACGTAGAAAGTAAATCTAATTCAACATTGTCTATATTTTCTTTTCCATAACCTTGAATAAAAGATTCCCATATATCTTTTTTCCCTCTAGCTAGTGATTTAAGTCTAAAATACGCTAGATCATACATCATTGGAGCAGCTTTTGGATTAAAATCAAATAAACATACACTTTTATTAGATTTATCATAAGAGCAATTACCTAAATGAATATCTCCATGAGAAAAGTATGACTTGTTTTCAAATTTGAATGTTTTAATCTTTTTCTTTAAAATCTCCACCTCTTCAATATTAAAAATCTTATTTTGAATATTTGCTTTAATTATTTCTTCATTTAAAAATAGTTTAGTTAGAAATTTGCTAGGACTCTTAAATTCTCCATCTAAACTTATACTCTTAAAACCTCCAAAACCATTAGTATTCTTAGAATTTAAAACTCTGATACTCTCTCCTAGCTGCCTTATTGCAGAGAAATCTTTTGTTTGAGAGAAATAATCAGAGAGTAGAGGAAACTTTATTTTTTCAAAAACTTCAATAACATAAGAACTGTTATTCTTATGCACAACCGAATGATAATAAATACGAGGTGTTTTAATATTTAATTCTTTACAAACAGATTCTGCTAAAATATCTCCATAAGCGTATTTTTGGTCCTGTATCTTTATTACCACATTCAAATTTAATGGATTTACAATATCATATACTATAGATATTATTCCTCCATCCATAGCTTTTAATTCAATTTTTTCAGATCTCTTCATTCCTAACCATTTGTTTAAGTTCTCATTTATCTCCTGATGAGCCCAATTATAGAACTCTAACGATTGTCTAGGTTTTCTTTCAACTTTTGAAATAATGTCTACCATATTTACAATATCATTATATCCCTTAATCACCCAAATATGTATAATAGGGTAGTAAATTAACCAATTACTTCTATGTCAAATACAACACAAGAATTTATTCGCACTAATCGTATTATAGGAGATGAAGGTGAAAAAGATGTCATTAAAAAGATAAAATGTCCTAATTGTGGTAAAGAATTAATGCTTTTACCACCAAACTTTCCTTTATGTGATATACAATGTACTGCATGTCAGTTTAGAGCCCAAATTAAAACAAATAGAACTAAACCACATAACATCATATTCGGAGCTGGATGGAACATTGTAGATAAAGTATTAAAATCTGGCTATCTAATGCCCCCTCTCATTACAAATTTTATCTGGGAAAATCATGGTGAACAAATGCAAGAGATTAGACTGTATCCATTTGTAACAAAAAAATCATTAATCGTAAGAACTGCACATATTACAGAAGGTAATAGAAATCACAAAATGTTTAATTACAATTTAAAAGATTTACCTTTCCTTGTATTGTATACTAATCAGGATTAGTAAACTTCAAAATGTCTTGATTTATATATTGCTTTAATAAATCATGTATTTCAGGATTATTCTCAAATGTAAGTAATTCTAATGCTCTATCTAAATCTATCCATTGATTCTCTATTACAACACCATCTTCATATGTCTCAGGTTGTTTACCTCCTTCTTTCTCACTATTTAACAAAGCTAAATAGTAATGATCTGTTTTCATCTGTATCTCATCCCAATCTAATTCGTATGTACTTGAGCCAAGATATCTCAATAATGTTATATCTGTAAAACCAGACTCTTCTTTTGTCTCCCTAATAGCAGTTTCTTCCAAAGTTTCCCCTCTTTCCTTATGTCCTTTAGGAAGAACATACCTTACATCTCCATTTGGCCAAGTCTTTTTGATAATAAGTAACTGTATACTCTCATCTATCTTTCGTATAACATAACAACCAGCTGATGTATTAATTCTTCCTTGCTTTTCTAAAGATGAGGTATCTCCTATTCTTATTGTTTTTGGTAATACTTTCTCTCCCATTTTTATCTTAATTTATTTTATCACTAGAGTATATCAATATCGATACTACTACTCTACTTTTTATATTATCTCTTTTGTAAATAATATTGATATAATCTTCCTATGAACAAAGAAAATAAATTAACACTTAAAGACTTTGAGCAAAACTCAAAATTATATACTTGGGAACTTCAAACACAATCAGGAGAAAAGATAATTCTTCGTCCATTATCTCATTGTGATATTGAAAAACTTACATCTTTTTTAGAAAATCTTTCAAAAGAGACACGAAGACTAAGTACATTTGATAGCTATGACAAAACAACTGCAACAGAATTATGTAATGCTATTAGCAAATATGACAAATTACGATTTGTTTTAGAGAATCAGAAACAAGAAATAGTAGGATTATTAGAGTTTACTTTAGACATTCCTCAGAATGTTATAGATCAGTATACTAGCTATGGTCTAGCATTAGATATAGATAATACATGCAGATTTGGTCCTACTTTGGCAGATAAATATCAAAGTAAAGGTTTAGGAAGTCTAGTATTTCCATATATATTGCAAATAGCAAAATTACTAGGTAAAAAGCATATCATACTGTATGGGGGTGTTTTTGCAGACAATACAAGAGCTATTAACTACTATCAAAAACATGGATTTAAGATTGCTGGTAAGTTTAAGAATGAGGAAGGAATTGAAAATTTTGATATGATACTGTCTCTTTAATCTTGAAACATACCTTCTATTTCATCTCTATCTACTCAATCTCCGTATCGTAATTACACATCTACAATTCTAAAATACAATCTTGGTATATGTATACAATGCTCGTATTTTCAAATCTGTCTTGCAAAGTTTCCTTAGTAGGATAAGTATGCCCATGCAAGAAATACTTAGGATTTTTTAATTGGATATATTCTCTTAATGCTTTGAAACCTTGATGAGAATCACTATCTGGTTCATCATTTATTCCAAAGGGAGGAGAATGTGAAATCATAACATCTACATGTGGAAAATCTTTCAGTAATAAACTAGCCTCCTCTTGTGTATACATCTTTGCATATTCTGATTCTTTGTAGCGAATTGATCCTTCAAAACCTCCAAAGGTGAGTCCTCCATACTCAACAATTCTCAAGTGTAAGTTTGTAATACCAAGAGGTTCAAAATACTGCCCAGAACAATGATTTCCATACACACCAAGTTTAGGAATATTTTGAATATCCTCCAATTCCCTTAAGGACATATAATCTAAATCTCCTAATGTTAAAATCAATTCAATCAAATTCTCACTTAGTAGTTTGGAGATGCCTTCTCTTGGTGGTCTATCTGCAATAGCTAGAATTTTCATATATACAAACTATATCAAAACTAATCTATCACATAGGTATCAGATATATTACTCCATTCTAAACGCACAATACTTCTCTGCGTATGTTAATTGTAATTTAGGATCCTTGTGATTAACAGTCTTAAAAACATTTTTTCCTTCTTTCTCATTAATCATATCAATACTCTTACTATCAATATCAACAGGGTTTTCTGAGAATAATGTCCCTATATCCTGAGCCACAATATCTCCAGGATCACTCTCACAATCACAACGCTTAGTAATATTTTTTACCAAATTAACATAGAAAGTATTTTTAGGCATTACCTTTATGGCAGCACATGCACCCATAGCTAAAGCATCATCAAAAAGTCTTAAGTTAGGAGTCAAAGCCTCATGAGGACAATTAAGCTCACATATTGAGCAACCCCAACATTCATTCCAATCAGCATTAGCTTTCCCCTCATCAATAGTAATAGCCTTTCCAGGGCATAAGTTAGCACAAATACCACACCCCACACATTTCTCAGAATCAATATTAGGTTTAGAGGCTTGATGAATCATTGCTTTTGTTTTGGCAGATAATGCACCCATACCCAAATTTTTAATAGCACCACCAAAACCAGCACACTCATGACCTTTAACATGGGACAACACTAAAACATTCTTAGCCTCTGCAAGTACCTTAGCTACCTCAAACGTCATACCATCAATATCAACATCCACATATTCGTCTTCTACCATGTACTTCCCAACTCTATCATACCCTCTCTCTTTGATAACATTTTCATATCCCTCTTTTGTTTTTCTAGGAGAATCATATGTTACTGGCGTATCTACCATTAATGTATTAAAACCCAACTTTGTTAATGCATCTAGAAATGGCTTAACATCTTCCGGTTTAAGTGCAGTATTATTACCCGGTTCTCCAAAATGCATCTTTATGACAACTTGCTCATTAGGAACAAACTTATCTTTAAAAATTTCTACTAAATCTTCTACTGAATATTGTGTTAGAAATTGCATATGTTTTCTTCTAAAGTTATATGAAATAATTATACATCATTTAGTATGACTTTTCGGAATTCATTCTAGATTACATAAAACAGAAAACATTCCAACTATATTAAAACTGTTATAATCTTTAGTCAGAATAATAATTTTATATATTCACATATTCTAAATCTAACCATTCCTCAAACAGCTTTGTATATTCTTTAGGAAGATATTCTTTGATTTCATCAAATGTAAACTTCTCTTGCATATGTAACCAAGCTACAACAGACTTTCTACTTTCTTACTAGATTTAACCTTTCAAACATATTCTTGGAAGATTCTTTCTTCTCTGCTTGCTCACCTTTGAACCTAGGCAAAGAGAAAGAAAATACTGAACCTTTACCTACCTCACTCTGTACAGATATCTTACCATTCATTTTTTCAATTAGATTAAATGCAACATACAAACCTAAACCACTACCACCTGGTCTTATTATATCTACCTTATCATCTTTACTAGATTCTACATAGTTGTTTATTCTAAAGAACTTCTGACCCAATTTAGGAATATCTTCCTCAGGTATTCCTTGGCCCGTATCTATAACATTTACAGTAACAAATTCATCATCAAACTGAGTGTTGACTTCTACTTCCCCTTGTTCTGTGTATTTAATCGCATTATCAATCAAGTTATTTAACACTTCTACAGTTCTAGACTTATCTGCATATACTCGAGGAGTATTAGAATCTGTTTTATTGACTAGTTGTAAGCCCTTACCTTCAGCATTACTTTCGTTAGCATGTACTGCCATTTCTATCTCTTGTTTGATATCTACTGCTTCAAGATTTAAATCAATCTTGTCTCCTTCCAACTTCGCACTACTTAAGAGAGTATTAATTAAATTTATTTCATTTTCTATTGAATCTTGTATTCTTTTAAGACACTTCTGATAGCTAGCTGGATCAGATTGTATTTCTGAAGAAAATCTACTTAAAAATTCAGCATTCAATTTAACAACAGTAGCCGGTGTTCTCAATTCATGTCCCATTATATCAATCATATCTCTCTCCTTTTTACGAGCCTCTTGTAGTTGTTCAACCTTTAATTGTAGTTCTTTGGTTTGCTCATTTACCCTTGCTTGTAAAATTTGATTAAAAGTCTGAAGCTGTTCATACAGTAGTGCTCTGTTAACTGCATTGTGAAAGTGAACATAGATTCTATCCAAAAGAAGCAACTCAGATGAACTAAAGATACTATTCTCTACTAAATCTTTGATTAAGAGAAGTCCTACTATCTTTTGGCCTGCAATAATAGGATATACCACTTGTATTTTATCTATCTCTAGAAGATTCAATATACCAACAAAATTTCTATAACCCAAAGGATTCTTATTCCTCATATACTCCAACTCTGCTCGAACTAGTGGTTCAATTTCTTCTACAGCATCCCGCCAATATGTAGGAACTTCAATAAATATTTTATCTTGATTTTTCAACTTCCATTCTCCGTTTGAGAAATCATAAAGTTTCTTGTTTGCATCATCATAAATCAGTATTTTCGAAGTAGTAATAGAAGTCTTACTACTAATATATTTCAAAGTAGATTCTGAAAGCTCCTCTAAATCTGTTTTTCTACTAATTTCATAAGAGAAACTTTTAACAGAATTTTCTAATATATCTTTTTCTGAAATAAATAAATTTTTCGACAATATTTCTATCAATTTAAGAAGGAAAATAACGAGTAATATTAAAATAACATACTTAAACAAATCATTTTCTATATTGAGCAAAAAAAACAACTTCTCATTATTTACCATTAAATAAACTAGCACCATCACTGGAAGTATATAATTAGAGATTATTCTTAGGAATTCTCTAATTATCTTCGATGTTTTTACAAACTTAGTTTGGGTAAGACCGTAGTAAACAATGAAGTTTGAAATCGAGAATAATGCTGGACCTATCCATATATACTTGTATACTCCCCATATAGGAAGAATTACATTGGTTGGAAAAGCTCCAATACTTGTTAAAGTAAAAGCAACTATTAAGTACTTATGTTGCTCTTTCTTTATGAAAGATAAGTTCCTGTACTGTTCAAGTATATGTAAAAGATTACCCGAAAAGACATATGAAAACCATATTAACCAGATGTAATAGCAAATACCAACACGAGCATAATTCTCCTCACCAATGTGTATAGATTCGACAAAATAGTTTGTAAATAATATCGTATAAGACAAAATGACTCCACCGATAATAAGAATCAAATAAGTCACGACATTTACCTTTCTTTTTTCTAAATAATTACTAGTAAAGAGGAAATGGAACAGGCCCATAGCAATGGAAGACATATAGATAACCTTTATCCAGATATTACCAATTTCATATGTATTCGTAGTTAGAAAACCAACACAAGCAGTAGACCAAATAGGACCGACAACAATACCAAGAAGAGCAAGGTAGATATAGGCCTTTTCATTCCTCTCTCTGAGATACATCATGAAAGGCCATATACTAGACACAAAGCCTAGCAACACAATAAACCAATAAAATAGAACAGTACTATTCATTTTCTTTAGCTGTATTTAATTCTAATACTCTAATTAAATATACTGGTTGTTCTTCATAAGATGGAAGATATGTATATTTTCCATCTGGGTAGAGTTCCTTCAAAACAGCTTCTGAATCCCTCAAATCAACGATGATTTTTTTAGACAAAGCCCGTGACAAATCACCAGAAGTTTGGGATCCTTTCAAATAAATCTTAAAAAGATGTCTATCATTCCTGAGCAAGTACTGAAGTAGATGATACTGTAGAGACGTTGCAGCAGTAAATACTTGTGTAATTATTGAGATTTCCTCACCACTTTCCCTTTTTCCCTTATCCAAATCATATATCTTATTTTCTTTATGGTTTTTCTTAAACATCTTTGGGAGATTACCAAAAAACAAAGTAGACAGCACCTTTATTTTGGACATTTTTGCCTCAACCTTAGGATCTAATGTACTAATTTGAACTAAGCCATTTTCAACAAGATACTCTTTTGTTTTTCTAAGTATATCTGCATTTTCATCAAGATAATTTAGCCCACAATCCGTAGCTATTATATGATATTTCGATTTAGATTCTCTTTGAGCAAAATGCATAGCTGTATCAAAAAATATTGTTACTCCATTAAAATCAGTTTCATCCTCTGAAGAATCTAATACTATTCTCACAGGTATTCCAATTGATGAGAGTAGGCCTGCTGAACAAGCTACCGATTCAATAGCATTATCTACGGTATGTATTTGAATTTTCTTCCCTGTTCTTTCTAATGACTTACACAAAAGAGCTGTATTGATTCCAGCACCTGTACAATACTCTTTCACCCTAATAGTATCTCCATCGTTGAAATACTTCTCTATATGTTTTCTAGCTCTAGTTGACATTATCCTACTCATCTTAAAAGATTCAAATGCTATAAGTTTGTTTAAAATTCCAGATATATGCATTTCTTTCCAAGAGTACTCCTTGCCCTGTTCAGCATCTACATTACCAAGAATTTTTTCTAAATCTTTAATTAGTGGTAGTATAACTTTATTAGATATAATATCTAATGTTCTTGGAGAGAAGAAAAATGGATTTTTTTCATCAACATCCGAGAACTCTCCATTAGGTACAATATAATTAGACATTAATGACAAGCATACTTTTTCAAAAGATTTTTGATGTGAAGCTATTTCATTAAATATCTCTTTATCTATTTTAGGAGCAAACCCATATTTATCTTCTTTTAGATATTCAGATTCATATAAAGATTTATTCTCTTCAGAAAGATTAGAGATATCTTCAGGTAATTTGGCTTCCTTAAGTGCATTTGCAAGCGCATTTTCAAATGTAGGATCAGATAATTCTCTTTCGGGTGAATCTTGTGTTTTCTTTTCTCCAAAGTCTTTTTTTAATTTCTCTAAATAATCATCATGTTCTTCAGAACGTGTAGAGGTCTGTATTTCCTCAAGAGTATTTCCTGTTGAATTTGAATTAGACTGATTACGTTCACAACTAGAAGATTTCTCCATCATACATATACTCTAAGTTATTTTAAATTCCGACAAATTGTATACCAAATAAAAACATTATGCAAAACAAATCTTAATCAGCTGTTTAATGTTTAAGTAATAACTATTTTAAAATCAACCCATATGAAAACAGTAGGAATGCTCAAGCAAATAAATCTTCAAAAGTTAATCATTAGTACTCTCAAGTATAATCTTTTGTTTAAAGCCTCCTCTCTCATCAGCTTTCTTTTTCCTTACTTCTTCTAATTGTTCTCTGTTTACACCTTCTAAAAGAGATAAAGCATAAACAACTTCTAATATATCAGCTAATTCTTCAACACATGGATCTTCCAAATATTCTTGTACCTCTTCTAACAACTTCTCTCTTAACTTACTCTTATATTCTTCATCTGAAGCAATATGTGTTTTAGCTATTACACCCTTACCATTAATTATTTCAGGTATTTTATCTCTAACAAGCTTATTATATTCCATAGGTTGAGAAATAAAGTTATTTTTAATCATACATTCTCATTTCTACTAATACAACAACGAACTAGCTTCTCCCTTTTCTAATATTGTTTCAACAAGATTTAAGTTACTACCTTCTACCTTCCATATTCTAGTAAGAGATTTCGCACTCATAGCTGGATCATGAAAATAGGTAATTAGATATTCTTGATTATCTTTAACATATATCTTTACATACGGATCAACATACCGAGTTTTTGAAATTTCACCATTATCATTATATGCAAACTGAACCAATTCTTTATCTACAACCTTATATACTGACACATTATCTCTACTACCTGATCCAAACTCTTCCCCTACTACAATCAATGGATATTCTAAATCTTCATTATCAAATATTGTTATATGTGGACTAATCTCAATATTATCTGTCCAACTCCATGCAGTAAAAACTTCTTTCGAATTTAGTAAAACATTACAAAAATGAACATCATATACTTCATATTCAGAAGAACCTTCACTTTTTAGTTTGTTACAACTTACACCAATGATATCGCCAGAAGAAAGATTGTAACTCTCCTCATATATATCCTTGTTAGCAACAAACTTGTAAGTTGGTATCTGTATCAAAGACTTAATTTCTTTACCATCAAAATCATAATTATCAACAACTCTATCTGCTTCATTGTAAAACCACTCTGTATAGTCAGCTTCTGAATCTGATAAATCTACAATCTCTTTTCCTAAGACATTCTCTTTCTCTACTTTTTTGGTTTGATATTTTTTTCCAAAAAAACCATCTATTAGGTTAAAATGGTTATTACATATTACAAATATTATTACTACAGGCAAAGCTATTGCTAAAACTTTCAATACTTTTTTGAATTTAACTTTTTCCGATATGAAAGGGTTACTACTCATGGTGATAATATACTGCTTAACACTTTAAAAGGCAAAAATTATACCTCTTGTTAGAAGACTTCAGAAGAGATAGAATAGTCCTAGTCATGCATATACTAAAACAAATAGAAAACTACAAACCATATAACTCTCAAGAAGAAAAAGATAAAGAAGTATTTCTAAAATATCTCAATTCTTTTGATAATTGTCTTACTAGAGAAAACGAGTACGGACATCTAACTTCCTCTGCTTTTGTACTTAACAAACAAAGAACAAAAGTGGTAATGATTTATCATAATATATATAACTCTTGGGGATGGATGGGTGGTCATGCAGATGGAGATCCAGATTTACTTGCCGTTGCAATAAAAGAAGCTCTAGAAGAATCAGGGCTTAAAAATGTAAAACCAATATCAGAAGACATTTTTGTACTAGATACTCTACCTGTACTTGGACATGTAAAAAGAGGTCTATATGTTCCCGCTCACGTACACTTAAGCGTTGCTTATGTTTTTGAAGCTGATGAAAAACAAAATTTACATATACAAGAGGAAGAAAATAGTGGTGTTAAATGGGTAGATGTAAATCAAATGGTAGAACTTAGTATAGAACCTCATATGAAATATCTTTTTGACAAAGCAATTAAGAAGATGAAAGAATTAGAAATTATTCAATAAATACTATTTCAAACATTTACCACTTCCTACAACTTAATATGATCTATTACCTTTCCTCCAATTAATTCCAAATCGTATTTCTTAACAAGTTCCATAACTATCCTATTTAACTTTTCTTTATACTCGTCTGTTTGAGAACTAACAAACAACTCATACTCATCTTTATTTAATCTATCTCCGACTAACTCCATCAACCTATCCATTTTCTTTCCTGTCAGATTGATATGTTCAACCCATACTTTATCCGTACCAGCCTCTTTTATACTTTTAAATAATTTATCTAGAGACCACATATTAGCAACAAAATGAGGTAGAAGAGGTCCAACAAAAGCATATGTATTTATTCTTTCCCTATTTAATTCTTTTAAAGCCTTTATTCTTAAAGAACTAGGTGGTGCATTACTCTCAAACATCTTACTTACCTCATCATCAGTAGATGTTACTGTTATCCCTATTCCTAAATTAGGAATCTTTTTAAATATATCTATATCTCTAGTAACTAGTGGAGATTTTGTTAACAAAGATATCTCTATATCATCTCTAACAGAACTCCTAGAAACTATCTCCAAACATTTTCTAGTTAGTTGATACTTAGCTTCAACACCTTGATATGGATCAGTAACAGATCCAAAGAATATTACTGGTTTATCTCCTTTCTTGAATTCATTTTTCTTTACAATCTTCTTAGACAGTTTCTCCAATTCTTTTTCAAATATTTCAGGAGTATTTGCTTTAATATCTACATACTCACCCCATTTATCATTCATATGACCTGTGAACTTTCTAGTAAAATCTGCATAGCAATATACACAACCAAAAGCACATCCTGAGTATGGATTTACAACATAGTCAGATCCAGGTAATTTGCTACTAGTTAGAACAGATTTAGCTTCTTTCTTACTAATTTTCATACTCTATGATTATATATCTATTAAGTTACTCAGAATTTGATACCAACCATTTATCTCTAAAACTATCAAATGCTTTCTTTAATGTCTCAAAATCTTTAATCCCTATATCCCAAGAATCAAGACCTTCTTTGTAAATAACTCTATCTTTGGGAACAGACATATCGATTTTTCTCTTCATAGGGTCTATCAATATCCAATCATCTTTAGAATTATCAAATATTCGGACATATATATGTCCAGAATATTTATCATCACCTCTTCTTAACCATTCGGTATCTATCGTTTCCACATATTTAGCAGGAATACCTGTAGCTCTAGCAATAACTAAGAATGCCAAAGCTGCATCTGTACAACCAGTAACATATTTACTCTTTATTATTTCAGAAGCAGTTCTTTTTCTAAACACATTCTCATCAAAATCTTCAACACGCATTATTGACTCTCCAAGATTAAATATCTTTCTGGTCTTTTCTAAAACTGTTCCAGTAATATCAGATGTCAACTTCTCTATCTCAGGAGTTATTTCTGTTTGAGGACCTGAAGTTAGATACTTTTCAACCTCAGTAAGTTCACTTTCTGATTTTGGCATTTCGTTCATACTTTGATTATACTACACTCTATTACAACAATAACTAAGTATATATTCAAGAAACAAAAATTCTTCAAAAATGAAAAACTGTGTAGTTCTAACACAAAATGAGCAATACTCAAAATATGCTAGAACCACACTTTTATAGACTATTCTTTATTTTACATCTACTCGTTGTAGATATTTCACTCCAACCAAGCCACCTCGGTTGTTGTAAATCCGATCTTCTGGTGCATCTGGGATTGTAACTACATGGTTAGCACCAATAATACTGGCAACCATCCCAGCTACTTCTTTATCAATCAAGAATAGCCAATTGGCATTAATAACAGCTGGCAATCCCCAAATTTCGAAAATCTTTTTCTTTACAAAGGAAGGACCTGATGTAACAAACCTTTCGATTATCCGTGCGACAATTTCCGATTTTGGTATACTGAAAAACTTACCATCATCAGATTCTACCTGCAAAGAAGTTGGCAAGGATAAGAGATTTATTATCTTTACACCATCAATATCTACTACTTCTACTTTCCTTTTGGTGTTATCAGAAAGAATTACCTCAACAAACCCTTTCTCACAGGACATTTCTTTTCCTCCTATCTCCTATTATGATTTAAAGATCTAGTCTATCTGCGATTATACCATACATAATTACACAACATTCCAACAGAATATATGCAATACTACACTTTATACAAAAATAAATATTTTCAACACAAAATGCTTATGTGGTACAATAGTTCATATGGAACTCGAATCTAGACCAAGTAATATTGAAGATAAAATTACTTCTAGTTATAGAACTGAAACTATTGTAAACACCCTTCATCAGTTAGATACCTCTCTTAATACACTAGGCATTGATACTTATGACCTTCCTAATACAAAAATATTATTTAAAGAAAATGAGGCTAGTAACGAAGGAAAAGAAAATCTTCTTTTAGGACATGTAGAAGTATATCCAAGTAAATTTGAACCTGTAGAGATAGTATATGACAAAAGATTCTCCACAGAAGAAAAAGAACAAATATATCTGCAAGAATTACATACAAGAGGTATAGCATATCCAGGACTGCAAATAACTCTTAGACACGAATTTGCACATATCGCTATGTGGTCTATTACTAATCAAGAAAGACAAGCTGCAACAAGAACCATAGATGAAGGGTGGGCAAAATTAGTAGAAAATACAACAGAGACTCTCCCCATAGAATCAACAAAGCAAGAATTAAAACAACTTCAAATTACTAAACCAGAGATATTTAATAGATGTTTTGATTTCAAAAATGTTACAACATACGAAGAAAAATTAAATACTGCAGAATCTAGGACAGGACAAGCACTACTTCTCTGGATACATCAGGAGTATGGAGTAGAAAAAATGATAGAACTTATTCAAAAATCTCCAGAATATCAAAAAAGAAATGATGAATTACCTAAGAATAAGTTTGAACCAACAATATTAAACAAAGAAATGCACAAAACATATACAGAATATTACTCCTTATTAAACGATATTAAGTTAAATAAAATACCACAAGATACTGTTAAAAGCAGATTAAGAGAAATAGAAGGAAAGCAGTTTGAATATGCTTTGCTTGAAACCACAAATTCTTTAAATATTAACGAGGTTAGAGATAAGTTTATGAAATGGATAAATGGTTAATATTCGTTTTATACAAGCTCACCTATCTACCCATAATCATCAATACAAACAAAAAGTTAATAATCTAATTCCTTTTGAAATATATATTAAATATTCAAATGAAAAAGATGTTTCAATTATTCAACTTCGTAAAATACTCTCCAGATTTAAAGACAATAAAGTAAAAGTCTTAGATGTTGGTTCAGGAGATGGATCATATCTCCTACAATCTCTTCCTAAAGGAAATGACTTTGAGATAATATTTTTAGAACCAGCTACAAAACTTTTCAACAAATTAAAAAAGAATATTCAACAACATAAAGAATACAAAGCTATTAACAAAACTTTTGAAGAGTTCTGTATTGAAAACAATGACAAATTTGATATTATCCTTGCCTCACATCTATATCATTTTCCTGAAACTGAATATTCAGCATTTCTATCACAACTCATCTCTCTTCTAAAAGATTCTGGTACTTTAATATGGATAGAAAGGGGGATAGATGAAGTAACAGATTTTAAGCAAAGATTTAAAAGAAAATTAGTTCCTAGTAGATATCCTAAAGATTGGCAACCAAGAAACTATACAAAAGCTTTACAGATACTAAAAAGAAAATCTGGTAATACAGAATTAATATTTAATAAATCGGAATTAAAATTCCCATACAAAGAAAATTTAGATGAAGTGATAGCAATTATAGAGTTTTACTTAAATATCGATTGGGTTTCCATACCTACCGAAATACAAAATGAGATATTACAGTATATTGAGAATAAGAAAGGTGTTTTAGAACAAGAAGAAGGAGTTATTATCTTTACAAAAAATAATACTTTTATACCTAACTAATAACAACTGTTTACCATTCGAATAGATATCATGGAACAAAATAATCCATGACTATCTGAAGAATTTACCATAGCGTAGATTTCATTAGAAAGGTGTTAACTGTATGAATATATAAATATTCAATACTATTTATGTCAACACCTTTCTAGGTCATTTATTCATTTAAAAATCTTCCTTGTAAAGAAAGGGAACCTATCAGATTATCTTCAGAATCTGTAATCCTGTCACCTTGCCTTTCTGAAAAGGTTAATAAATCTTTTCGCTCTTTACAAAATAGAAAGACATCTCTGGATACAATAAACAAAGAAGTTCCATCTTCAGCAGGAAGATCCTTAACATAGTGTTCAACACTATGTGCCAAAAGTGTACCAATATGATGCGTATCAACATTTCTGTTTTCACGCATACGTATATTCGCAATATAACAAGAAGCTTCTACCGTTCTTGCATTATTAGCAAAAACGACCTCCACAGGACTCCCTGTCAAATTATACAGAACTTTCCCATTTCCTATATCATAACCAAGCAAAGGTCTAGAAAAGCCTTTAAATCTGTTCGTCACTGTCTTGGTTTCCTTGTTTACCAATTCTGGCAAAATATTCTTCATGTACACCTCCTTATAAATTTTGAACGACCTATAGAATTATGTCATGTATACCCACTTTCTTTCAATTTGCATTCCCATATACCTGATATATACTTAAATATATAACTTTTTAATTGAGAATAATGGCAACTAAAAAACAAATAAAAGCAGCAAAACAAAATATTAAAAAAGCACAACAAAAATGGAAGAGTATGACAAAAAGACAAAGAACTTTAGCACAACCTGAAGGAAGAAAAAGAAAGAAACCAGGTAGTACAGGAAAAGGTAAATTCTTTAGGATAGAAATAAGAGATAAGCACCAATTCACATCTTTTAAAGTACATGATGTTGGAGAAAAAGGAGGATTAGAAAGAGTAACAGGAAGAAGAACTAGTGGCTCATGGGCTACACAAGCTTGGTTAATTTCTAAAGATATTGCACAAAAATACGGTAACACCTTAAGAAGCAGTTCTCCATCTGTAAGAAAGCTGCTAAAAAGTTTGGGATCAAAACCTGAGCATGTTAAAGGAGATATTTTCAAAGCAAAGCCAGAAAAAAATATCCCAGAAAAAGATAAACCTACAGATGCACAGAAAAAAGCTTGGAAAACAAATATACGAAAGGCTCAGAAAGCTAGAAAATAGTGGCAAAAGACCACTATTTGTGATAGAGTACTGACTATCGTAGTAAGAATGATTGCTTAATCTTCTTGATTTAAGCAGAGGGGAAGGAAAAGTTTTTTTGTTTTTGGTGAACCATACACCACCTCCTTTCTTGATATATGTGCCACCTCCTTTCCATCCATTCTTACAACAAACTTGACTTTCGGTTAAGGTCCTACAGAGATAGTGCAAAAGTATAACACCGAAAGCCAAGACTTAAACTAGGAGAAATGTATGATTTTATTCATATGCTTTCAATAGCAAACATTTCTCCTAGAGGATTTCTTTACCAAATAAATTACCTATCCATAACTTTCTAAATATTTAAAACTATTTTCAATATTTTTTACTTTTCATTTATTAAATCAAGATATACACACTTACTAGATGTGAAGATGATAAATAACCATATTCCAACTCATAGCTTCTTAAATATTTCTTAAATATCTGCTATAGTTCTTTATATAATAAGTTATTCATCAACCTTAAAGATAAGTATTTTAACTGGAAAAGAAATAAAAAAAGAAGTTGAATCTGGCAGAATTATCATCTCTCCCTTTGAAGAGAAATGCCTTGCACCAAATAGCTATATTTATCATCTTGAAAACAAGCTATTAGAAATCATAGAGGTAGGAGATATTAACAAAGATCCTCTTACTAAAGAGATAATTCTTCCACAAGATGGTTTTGTACTAGAACCAAACAAATTATATCTAGGTACAACAGTAGAAGAGATAGGTAGTCAACATTTTGTTACATCGCTATCAGGAAGAAATAGTATTGGTAAACTAGGGATGTTCTTGCAAATTACTGCAGATTTAGGTCAGTTAGGTAAATCGCATAAATGGACTTTAGAGATTCATGTCATCAAAAAGCTTAGAATCTATCCGTTTATGGAGGTAGGTAAGGTTACTTTCTGGCAACCGAAAGGGGAAATTGATTACGGTAATGAAGAGTTTTACTCTACTCAAAATTCCCCATATCCAAGTAAATTATTTAAGCGATTATAGTTATGATATTAACAGGAAAAGAAATTATTAAATGTGTAAAGGAAGGAACTATTACTATTTCTCCTTTTAATGAAAATGATATTCAAGCTAACTCTTACGACTTCCACATAGATTCGACATTAAAGATATACAAGGGTGATATTTTAGATGCTAGGGGAGAGAATGAAATGGAGGAGGTTACTATTACAAATGAGGGTTTGTTGTTAGATCCTAATCAGATATATATAGGTAAGACTCAGGAGATCATTGGTAGTAATGAATATGTCCCCATAATCAAAGGGCGTTCTTCGATAGGTAGATTAGGTATTTTTGTGAACATAACAGCTGATTTGATAGATTTAGGTTCTATTAAACAATGTACTCTAATGCTTAATCCTGTATTACCTGTCAAGATTTATCCTAATATGAATATAGGGCAAGTTACGTTTTGGAGTATTCAGGGAGAGGTTTAATAAAACATCTACTTCCTTTTTCATGTATAATTGTACGAATGAAAAAAGATTTTGACTCTATAAAGGAATTGCATGAGTATTATGCAATTCATAATAGTTGTAAGTTAAAGAATGTTGCTACACAGCCTGTATATGAAATAACTTTACCCTCGTCTGGAATTCTTTTCATAGGTGAAGCTCCTGGTAAAAATGAGGATTTGCAAGGTAGACCTTTTGTAGGTGCTGCTGGGAAATTTTTAGATGAATTGTTAAGAAGTATTGGATATACAAGGGAAGAGGTATATGTTAGTAATATTGTTAAATACAGGCCTCCATCTAACAGGGATCCACAGGAAGATGAGAAAGATGCTTGTAGGGTATGGTTAAATGCAGAGTTAATGTTTATCAAGCCGAAAGTTATAGTTACATTGGGAAAGCATGCGTTAGGTAGGTTTGTACCAGATGAAAATATTTCTATTTTACATGGTCAAGCACTTAAACACCCTACTGGTATTCCAATATTTGCAATGTATCATCCTGCAGCTTCTCTCTACAATCCTAATTTAAAAGAGATAATGAAAAAAGATTTCAAGGCATTGAAAGAATTTCTATCTACTATTCCTGAAAGTGGAACTAATGTATTCAAAAAGAGAGAGGAAATTGATGAGATATTGAAATTGTAAAAACACCCACATAGACCTACTCTCTCATCACCCTCTTTATTCTTCTAACAGCTAAAGGCATATTTCTTCTACCTTGCCCAATTGGATAATATGTTGGATATACATCATACCCATTAAGTACTTCTTTCTCATCATTCTGATAGTTACTTACACTAATACTCTTTCCTAACAAAATACTTGATACTTGATTTCCAAAAGAAACAATCTTTTTAGGATTAACAATCTCTATCTCTCTGTTCATTAAATCTAAATATTCCTTAAACACACTATTCTTCAAAGGTCTTGCATCAATCTGCGTACATTTAGCTAAGTTAGTAATATATACTCCATGATTAGAAATATCTTTATACACTCTCTCTGCAAACTCCTCACTCCATTCCTCAGGTTTGTAACTTTTAATCTTCCTGTATATATCTTCATCAAGAAATTGTAATTCTGAGAAGATATCCCATACCTGTTTGGTTCCTATCCATTGAGCTCTGATACCTTTCCAAGACTTCACACTTGCAATATTTCTCCCTGTTGGATTCATAAATATGAACATAATATCTGGAGAATCTATACATCCTGCACCGTATATTGATGACAAAGTAGGACAACCAAACTTCTTTTGAAGAGCATCAAACTCTTCATGTAATTCATTTACCTGAAGCATACACTACTTCCTCTTGTCCCAACCCTCATCGTAGAAAATCTTCTCCACACCTGTCTCATAGTTATTACATATCTCACTCTCCTTAAACCAAATCTTCAACTCCCTCTCGGCATTCTCTACACTATCAGAAGCATGCAACATAGTTCTCGTTGACCTAGAAATATAATCTGCCAAAACATATGTATCTAAAGAGTAGTCATCACGAATTGTACCAATATCACTATCTGCAGGACTTGCTCCTCCAAGAACCTTACGGACTTGAGTAACAACTCCAAACCCTTCTAAAACCAGTGCAATAATTGGACCCTGTGTAAGATAATCAATATTTCTCTGTCGAATAATCTTTCCTCTCTCCAATGAATTCCACTTAGAAACATCCTCTCCTCTAGCAATAGCACCTTTTTTAGCCTTTGAACCTGTCTCAATTAAATACGCCTCATCATCAATATAGTGCTTTCCAACTTGCTCCTCTGTAGCATTCACCATCTTCAAAGCGACCATCTTAAAACCTTTCCTTTCAAACCTTGTCAGTATTTCCCCTACTATTTGTCTTTGTAAAACATCAGGTTTAATTAAAATCAATGTTCTCTCTAATGCCATTTTAGGTTTTTTCATATAGCTAGAATCGTTAAAATGTTAGATAATAGTAAGCATACCAGATTATTATGAATTTAGATACTACAAAAACTAAAAAATTTAAGAAAATATTCGAAGAGATACTTTCAATTACTACTGAAAAATGGAACAAAAATTCCCTCAACAAGCTTTTGAGGAAGCATAAAAGTAGTAAGCAGAGAATATATCGTAATGATGAATTAGTAGAAGCTTACAATGCTCTTGTTTCAAAAAAAATTATAGAAAAGAATAAAGTTTTAGAAAACAGAATTCGTCTAAAGCCTACAAGAAGTAATTCTGGTGTAGCTGTAGTAACTGTTCTGACTAAACCATTTCCTTGTATAGGGAAATGTATCTTCTGTCCTAATGATCCTAATATGCCTAAAAGCTATATCGCTTCAGAACCAGGTGCTCAAAGAGCTCTGCTAAGTAAGTTTGATCCGTACGCTCAGGTATTTAACAGAATAGTTGCTCTAAAGAAGACAGGACATAATGTTGAGAAGATAGAGTTAATTGTTCTTGGTGGAAGTTGGTCTGTATATCCTCTTGATTACAGAATTTGGTTTGTTAATGAATGCTTTAAGGCAATGAATGATATTACTGCAAAGAGTAATGAGTATGTGATACCTAAAAAAGATTCTTTTAAAGAAACTACATGGAGCAAGTTAGAGAAGAATCAGGTTAGAAATGAAGAGGCTTACTGTAGGAATGTTGGATTAGTGTTTGAAACAAGACCTGATTGTATAACAAAGGAAGAAGTTATCTCCATGAGAAGGCTTGGTGCTACTAAGGTACAGATTGGTATTCAGACTCTTTCAGATGAAATTGCTAAACAGAACAATTTAGGAAGAGGTATCAGGGAAGTAAAGAATGCTTTTTTTCTGTTAAGAAGAGCTGGTTTTAAAATTCATGGTCACTGGATGGTAGCTTTGTACAAATCTACTCCTGAGATTGATAAAGAAGGATTTAAAAAGTTATGGGAGAAGGATTTCTGTCCTGATGAACTAAAGATATATCCTACCTCTGTTATACCAAACACTCCTCTTTCAAAGCTATATAATGAGGGTAAGTATATTCCATACAGTACTGGTAAGTTGATAGATGTGTTAGAGAGTAACATAGCTTCTACTCCAAGATACTGTAGGCTTTCAAGAATTATTCGAGACATTCCTTCAGACGAGATAGAGGCAGGGAGTAAGGTTACAAACTTAAGACAGATTGTTGAGAGAAATCTAAAAGAGAAGAATGTAAAGATTAATGAAATTCGAAGTAGAGAGATTAAAGGTAGAGAAATAAATAGAGATGATTTGCAGTTAGAGAGTATCATCTACAATACAACTGTTTCTACTGAGTACTTCATATCATACAAAACTAAAAAAGATGATTTGCTTTGTGCATTTTTAAGATTATCTGTTCCTAAAACAGAGTATCTTCGTAATAATTTCATAGAAGAATTAAACGGTAGCAGTATCGTAAGAGAGATACATGTCTACGGTACTATTGTAGGACTAAAACAAAAAGGTCATGGAGAATCTCAACATTTAGGTCTAGGTAGAATGTTAATTAAAGAAGCTGAAAAAGTAACAAAAGCAAACAATATATCAAAAATATCAGTTATATCTGCAATAGGAACAAGGAAGTATTACAAATCAAATGCGTTTGCTAAAGGAGAATTGTATATGTATAAGGATTTAAGTTAATCCTTTTTAACATTCTTTTGAACTGTAATATCTGGTCTAATCATCTCTCCTGTCTCTTTTTTTACAACTATATTTGCCAATTTCTCCTTATCTACTAGTGAATACTCTGGATTTAAAATTGATATGTAATATTCTCCTCTATCAGCAAGAAATCTATACCTTCCCTCCTTGTCCGATACACGCTTCAATATTAATCTATTAAAATCTACTTCAAACAAACCTATATTAATACCCTCCAATCTGTTACCTTTCTCATCTCTAACAATACCGTACTTCTCTCTCTTACTGAATATTGGCCAGATAATTAGTAGAATTGATGGAATATACAGAGATAATATTATGTAATTAATGACAGTAGGACTAACATAAACGGCGTATATACTAAATATTAAACCAACAATAAATAATGCAATATGAACAAGATGTAATAGTAGTTTAAATAAATTAAGGAATCTTTGTTTAAATACAGTAATCTTTTTAGATTTAGCCCTATCTAAAGGAATAGAGAATTTAGGGATACGGTTATTTGAAGACGAGAAAAGCCCTCCATGATATATGTTTTCCATAGGTAAATCTGTACTACCAAAAACTGTTGTTGTTGGGAACTTATATCCATTGGCACTTACTTCTATATAGTACTGACCATCCGCCACATCTATAGTTTTAAAATACCCATGTCCATTAGTAACATCTGTCCAAATCAACTCTTTCTTTTTGTTAAACACTCTAACAATTGCTTGCTTAATAGGTTCTTTAGAGTAAGAATCGTAGACATATCCATTTAAAACACCTTTCTTTCTCAATCCAAAGAGTGTCAAGATACCTAAAACAATTTGAGTTACTAAGTAAGGCATTGATGTTATGAATGTAGTTAACAGAGCAGTTCCTACTGGTACAGAAAGAGCTAATGACGTTATTGCAATATTTCGTGCTTCTTCTTCCGTTCGCTCAGTCAAAGCAGAGATTACCGATCCAACAATTTTTTCTGCAATACCTGTAATATATGAGATTATTCCTACACCTGATTCTGAATGTTCAGGTTTTTGTGGAATTGGCAAAGACGGAGAATCTGGTGGCATAATAACTTCCTCTGTATCATCTACTACTACTCCACTACTTTTTTTACCAAAGTTAATTGTAGCTGTACAGTTAGATGATTTAGTACCAATAACATTGGTTGCTTCCATACAGAAAGAGTATGATGGGAAGAGAGAAGAACCATCTAGCTGTTTCTCTAAACTCGATAGTTTAAGAGTAACTGTATAGATATTATTCTGTCTACTGATGTTAGCATTACAGTCTCTTTTAGTACCATTACCATTTACACAAAGAAACTTCACACTCGATACTCCCAACTTATCATTTATCCTATATATAAAAGTAACAGTTGAGTCTTTATTCCATGAATTAATGTATGTATCCTCTGGAACAGTTATTTTCTCCAACATAATCGTAGGAGGAGTTACACTCTGAGCAGAATACACATAGTTAGACCAACCACTCTCTGTTCCGTATTCGTTCCTAGCTTTTACTCGGTAGAAGTACATCTGTCCTCCCTGTAATCCTGTAAATGTATGACTAGTTGATGAAATCCAGCCACTATTGTTCACTACAGATGTAAAATCAGGATCAGTACTAACCTCAGCGTAGTATTGATATGTTAAACTACCCTGCGGGGTCCAAGAAACAGTGTTACTATCACCATCTGTATACGGTTCCTCAGTTTGCATTACTGGAGGAGGTGTTGGAATAACATAGAGATTAGAACATTTCTCTACTTCAATATGAGTTGCTTCAGTTATATCTCTAATACATACCTCATACACACCGCTAGCAGAAGCATATATACTTGCTGTAGCTTTCCCAGAACTGTCTGTAACTGATGGTTGTGTAATAGTAACCTTGTCACCATTACTACTTTTTACGTAAACAAAAGTTTTTCTTCCTACTTTAGGATTACCGTTACCATCTACCATAGTTATTTGTCCTAAAGATGGAGCCAAAATCTCTGTAGTTGGAGGAACAAATTCTATATATGAATGAATATCTGTATTTACACTAACAGTAACATTTACATTGAAATCCTCTGCAAAGCAATTGAAAGGAAGAAGAAAGAAAAGAGAAGCTATTATTGTTTTTAAGGCAGTACCTATTTTCATTTAAATCTCCTCTACTATTTTTTTAATATATCTATCAAGACTCTTGGTTAAATCTGAAGAAGCATATGGATCATCACCAAGAAAGTATCCACTTTGTTTACTGTAGCAATTTTCACAAAGAAGTGCAAAATCTTGTCTTGATAAATATGATAATCTTTTTTTGCTACCACAACAACTACATGAAGAGAAGTCACCTAGGAAGCCCATTTCTTTTAGAAAAATAATCCTTAATTTATTTGTAGCCCTATCATCTAAATTGTTCTTTAATGCTCTTTGCAGAGAATCAAATAACTGTGGATATGAATCGTACTCCTGAAGAAATTTATTTAGCATAAACAGTACTCTTCTTACATTCTCCACTTCTAATTTATCAAAATCAAGAGAGTATATTAGTTCAGACTCTGTCAGAAGTGGCATTCCTCTACCTTCGTAGTAAGATATTTTGCTACTACTGAGAGTTTGCATATTTCCCCTATTCTTACTGTTAATCTTACGAATTCCTTTAGCAAACAGAGTAAATTTACCTGAATTTTTTCCAAAAACAGTCAATATCTTGTCTGCTTCTGAATAATTAACTGATTTAATAACAGTAACTATATCTTTACTCATATGCTCCTTTCCTTGTAAATACTACATACGGTGTTTTCAACAGTATCTTCATATCAGTAATTAGATTTTGTTTTTTACTATACTCACTTTCCATTTTAAACCTATCATGTAATTTAATATCGTTTCTTCCTGATACTTGCCATATACCTGTAATACCTGGTTTTACTTTCCAAATATTTTTCAGTAATTTTCTGTCCTTAGGAAATTTAGAAAAGTGTATCTTCAACTCATCTTCATATGAAGGTCTTGGACCAACTATCGACATCTCTCCTTTTAATACATTGATCAATTGAGGTAGTTCGTCTAAATCTATCTTCCTTATTACTCTACCTACGCTTGTTACTAACTCCCTATCATTGCTAGATATTTTGTTACAGTTTTTCATCTTAGCAATCTTCTTACTTTTGTAAGCCTCATCTTTCTCAATCTTGTTATGTGCATCCACTATCATACTTCTAAATTTGTACATAAAGAACTTGTTCCCACCCTTACCTATTCTTTTAGGATTTTCTACAAATACAGGTCCTCCATCATACAACCAGATAGATAGTGCTGTAAGTAAAAGTAGAGGAGAGAATATTATTAACAAAACGAATGCAAGAATAACATCAAATAATCTCTTAATTACTATGTAAGGCATCTTTTACATAATTTAGCAATTTATATTCAAATATTTCAGAAGCAAAATTTTGAGCTTGTTTCCTACAATTCTCTTGACTGTAATCCTCTGTATTGAAATTCTTCATTACTTTCATTAGAGATTTCTTGTTGTATTCATCAAAGAATACACCTGTCTTAGGATTCTTCTCTGAAATTGTTTCTGTTACACCACCATCTCTGTACGCTATGACAGGAGTACCTGCAGCATTTGCTTCAACAGGGACTATACCGAAATCTTCTCCTCGAACGGGGAATATTAAGGCTTTAGCTTTAAGAAGAAGATCTAGTTTCTCTTCCTCTGATACAAAACCTAAGAATTTGACTAATCCTTTAGCATTTAACTTCTTTACATGTTCTCTCATAGCTTCTAAATCAGCACCACTTCCTGCTATTTTAAGAGGATATCCTAAACCTACACATGCATCGATTGCTAACTTAACGCCTTTGTATGTTTCTACTCTTCCCATATACAGAAACCAATTTTCTTTTCTGTTTACAGGCTTTATTGATTGGATACCTGATACATCTACAGGTGGATATATGACATCTGAATCCATATCGTAGAACTTCTTAATTCTCTTCTTAACAACCTTAGAATTAGCTATTATTTTTGTACATCTCTGTGCAGACTCTCTATCCCATTTCTTCCAGATATCCTCTAGGAATGTATCTTGAAAGAAAGAATATATTTTAAAGAGGAACTTTTTAAAACCTGTTAATTGTTCTTTACTTTTCAATGTTCTATCACTTTTCTGCCACAAAAACTTTGGTGGAGACATACATAGGTTTATATGTTTAATATCTTTACTTTTTACAAATCTAGAAAATGCTATGGAAAGAGAAAGAACTATATCAAAACCTTTGAATTTGAAAGATCCGTAAGCAAGAGGCTGTAACAGTAGATATACCTCTCGTAGTTTATCTCTTTTAGGTAGATACTGCATGAAAGAGTGATTGATTTTTACATCAGAGAAATACTCTTTAACAAATTCTTCATCGTAATATGCAGTAAACAGTTCACAATTTGGAAAGGTGTTAATAATGTGTCGCAGATGTACTTCTGCTCCACCTTTTTTGTAGAGAGGTTCACAGGATATTGCTACTCTTAAATTACTCTCTTTAGGCGTTTTTTTTGGCGTTTTCTTGCTCATATATGTATTTTAAATATTTAGTGAAGTTAATTATGAATTCCTCTTCTGAAAATGTTTTAGCTTGTTTTATAATCTTATCCTGATTATATCTTGTTTTGTCAAAATCTTTAAGGATTGTTGTTAACTCATCTTCATTAGAGAAGAACTGTCCTGTGATATTCTCTTTTACTGTTTCTAATACTCCTCCATATTCATACGCTATCACAGGAGTACCTGATGCCATAGCTTCGACTGGTGTTAGTCCAAAATCTTCTATACCACAGAAGAGTAAGGCTTCTGCTAATTTGTAAAATACAATTACATCATCATCACTTGGTAGAAATCCTAAAAAGTGTATGTTGTTGTTTTCGCCAGCAATTTTTTCCAAATACTTTTTGTCTGGTCCTTCCCCTATTATGTACAACTGTTTTTTTGCTTTGATTGATGCATTTATGGCAAGATCTACTCTCTTGTAATCGTAGAGTCTAGATACTACTAGGAAGAATTTCTCAGGTAAACTGTATCTCTCTTTTATCTTTTCAATTCTTTCTTTTGATACTTTTGCAAAATATTTCTTTTCTACTCCTGGATAGATTACTTCTGCATCTTGTTGGTATGTTTTTTTGATTTTTCGTTTAATAAAGTTAGAGTTGGCACTCCAGTAATCTACTCTTTTTGATATCGAGTAGTCCCAAACTCTCATGTATGTATTTAGAATATTTGAGAGTCCTTTGTAGAGTGATTTAAGCTTTGATCCTCTTACATTTAGTTCTTTGTCCCAGAGGCTTCTAGGAGGTGTCATTACCATTGCTAGGTGTGGTTGGTCTAGGCTTGTTATGACTCCTTTAGCAGGTCCAGCCGATATTGATATTACTAGGTCATATCCTTCTAGATCTATACTTTCATACGCTATTGGTGTTAGTACTTTTAGGTGTCTGTAGAATCCTTTTGGTAAGAATTTTGAGAGTTTTTGAACAAATGTAGTATATACTTTGTTTTTTAAGGTAGGATATTTTTCTTTGTTGAATATGATTGTAAAGATATCTACATGAGGTAAGACTTTTAGCATAGAGTACATTTCTCTGTCTGCTCCACCAAATGCAGTCATCTGGTCTGCGACTATGGCTACTTTTGGAAATAATGAAGAGATATCTGACATACGATATTATACAGTATTTTTTGTATTTGTCAGAGATTTTCCCTAGATGCTCTTTTGAAAATATCTGTTAAAGGTAAGCTGAACCAAGTAAAGACATTACCTCTAATAAAGCCATTCTTTTCGAAGAAGCCCTCTGCAGTATTGGTTAAAGCATTTACATATTCTATTTTGTAAATGACTCCTCTATTCCTAGTAATTTCTATTGATTTTTGCAACAACATAGTTCCATAACCCTTATTTCTTTCTGGTTCTATGATGAAGATATCTTCTACTTCTCCTTTTGATAATGAATAGTTTAGATTAACAATAATAAAACCTATTAAATTACCTTCTTTCTCAATAATTAAAAAGACTACATCTTCTTTTCCTACAGAGTTTCTTAATAGTTGTATAGGCCAAAAACTTATAATCTCTTCGGAAACTTCAAAACCACTAATGTTCTTTCCTAGTTCGAAGACAGTGTTAATATCTTCTTCTCTTGCATCTCTAATAACTATTTCATTCATATATATCCTTGTTTAATTAAGTTAAAGCGCAGGATTTCTACAACAAAATTCTAGTTTCAATTCTAGCAAATACTTGGATAAATTGCATTCAACTTTTTTCTAATGAATACTACAATTCAGGAATTTCTCCATCATCAAAACCGAAATCTTCTGCAGTAATATTCTCTTCCTCTTCTGTATCTAACTGCTCTAAAGCTTTAGTTAGATCATCTCCTGCAGGTATTATTGGTTTAGCATGTTCTTCGTCATCTGGAAAGATAACATCAAGAGAGCCATCTTCTACTTGTACAGAGGCATCTATTCCTCCATCATCTTCATCAAAATTTTCATCTCCCATTAAGATAATATTGGGTTCCTCTTTATCAATACTTTCAAACTCCTCTTCTTCTTCCTCCTGCGAGATATTCTCTTTACTTTTTTCTAATCGTTTTTTAGCTCTTTCTAAGAATCTCTCTGCATCATCTCCAAACTTCTCTACAATATCAATTACTTTCATCGGCTCACCACACTCTGGACATAGTTTTATATCGTCTATTTCATTACCACAATGTGGACAGGAAAGGAATATTACATGTACACTTCTTCTTGTAGGTATCAATTCATCTTTTTTCTTTCTTTTTACAGCCATGGTAAATAGGGTAATATATTTAATGACATTACTGTTTATCTAGGATAGTATAGGGTTTATAGTGTGTCAAGAAACCCATAGAGATAGAAATACTGTTATACAAGTTCTATCTAATTAACAACGTTTTATATTTTTTCTGTTATATTAAGTAGATATTTACTTGATAACTTTCTTCTGAATATTCTAAAAATCAAAATCCAAATATACATAGTTACTCACATCGTATGACAAAGTCTCTTTAATCATTCTATCCGATTCTTTACATATTTCTGAAATTCGGACTCCATTAACTAAAGGATCTATATATCTAATCTTAGCACCTGTGTTCACAGAATATACATTGTTAGGTTTCTTTTTTGACGTCTTAACCTTTTTTGCTGTCTTCCATATTTTAAATACATCCGAATACTTTGAATTCTCTATAATATCTATTACTTCTGACTCCTTTAGGGTATATAAATCTGATTCTGTAATGACATCCTTTTCATGTAGCTTTTTAATTATGTCTGCTAAGAATTGTAAAGTATACCTTGACCTATCTTCACGATATATTATTGATAGTTTGCTCGTCACTTTGACAAATTCCCTAGCTATATCTTTGTCTTTAAATCCAAATTCTTCTACCCCATTTTCATTAACCTGTATTCCAATATCATTATATATCTCTTTGATTTTATCCATACCTAATAAATTGTAGAAAAACAAACCGTTTGACAAAGAATACTCAAGCCTATCAGATGACAACATCGGTTCATCATTATCTGCTATTGGATATATGTGATAGTCATCTATTTCAGATAACTGAATATTATCTCTTCTTAACAATGACATTACTTCATCAGAACTGGATATTATTTCTGAAGTTAATTCCTCAGTAGATTCTTGTGTCATATGATCACCTTTTAAAAAATCTATCGAGTGTTTAAACACAGGAGTTGCAACATCATGAAATAGTCCTGCCAATGTAATCTTCTTGTTATGTGTAAAATGCCAACAAACAAGAGCAACACCAATAGAATGATCTAAATTTGAAAAAAAGAATTCGCTCTCAAATAAATCAGAATATATGGTGCCACAGGTAGGACTAATATATTGTTGTCTTAGTAAGATATCCGTATTTATATATTCATTTAACCAATAGGGGAAGTCTGGTTCTAGTATATTAAAATACTCCTTTATTTCTAGATTTATATTTTCCATATAGTCTGGCGAACCACATTCGATGCCATCTGTTTCGTTTGGAAAATGTATATCGCCTTTTGCAAAATTTTCTAACTCTACCATAAATGGCGCATTATACCATATCTTTTTAATTTGCTTTCTTCTTCCTAGACTTTATCAATATATTAATAGCTATGAATCCGATCATAAAAGCTAACATAATGATTGTATTTCTAATAATCTCTGTATTCTCAGAATCTGTCGCTATCAGATTATTGTTCCTAATATAGTAATACGATGGAAATATCTTACTAATATTCAACACTGTTTTGTTAATAAACTCCTGAGGAACAAATGCACCACATAAAAAAGATGACCCTAAAGATATTGTATTCATCACACCATGAATAGCACCATCACTCTTAAGTAAGTTAGAGAGTAATACAGCAAGAGAAGTTACAACTACTGTAAAGATCAAGCTATTAACCATCATCATATAGGTTGATGTCAGTCCTATTGCCTCTGGCCACATAAAACCAAAAACTAAAATATATGAAAGCCATATTAAGAAAGATACAACTAAATGACCAGATGTAAGTTCAAATGTAAATCTAGATTTAGATATTGGTGATACATTATTTCTATCAGCAATTTGCTTTTTGTTAAATACAGCCATAAGCATAGTTACCACAAGTATTACTTGTGCCATTATGGTGTAGTTAATCATATTGAAATATGTCTGTATACCGTAATCACTATTCTTTTGATCTTTCAAATATTCAACATTTACCTCTTTCTTAATATCTTCTGCTGCTAACTCCAAAGCCTTCTCTTCATTGATATTAGCTTTTTCATATGAGCTAACCTTGTTTAGAAAATTATCAATAGTTTGTGATACCAAAAAACCTGTTCCACTATTTGGAGTAATCTTCAACTTTACCTCTTCATTATCTTCAAAATTCTCAGGAACTGTTACAATTGCTGAAATAGTTTGATAATTCAACTCATCTTCAGCTGTATCATCAGTTACCTCCTTATTGAAAACAGTATAATCCTGCAAAACTTCTTCTAACTTCTTACCTTTTATGGAATCACTATCATTCTTAAAATATATTGATGGTTTGTATGCCTCAAACTTTTCTCCCTGTTCCTTAGCATTTTGAGCAACTCCAAAGACAACAACAGCAAATATTATGAAATACATTCCTACAGTAAGCTTATGTTTATTTACTATTTTAAAATAATTTTTAAAGACTTTCATACTTTTTACCTCTTACAAAAAATATAGTACCTAACACAAAAAGAACAATTATGATGGAGAGAAATAACAAATTCTCATAGAATCGATCTAATGTATTATCAACAGCCAAAGAATACAGTCCATCTGTTATCAAAGCAACAGGATTAAACTTGTTGACAATGGGAATATTTCTTTGCACAAGAATCTTCACATCAGACGACATCATACCAGCAAAGAAACTCCATAGCATAGTTACTCCAACACCTATACCGTTCTTAAATTCAGCATTCTGTTTATTAGATACAGCAATAAAAGCTCCAAACGATACTCCTGTAAGTGTTCCTACAAGTATCAAAGTCATTATACCTAGCAGTTGACTTCCAATATCTACTTTCAAGATAAATGATATGAAAATCAAACATATTACACTTGTAATTACACTTAATGCCCAAGCAGCTAAGAGTGAATATAGTACTGAATATTTCTTATTTACAGGGCTAATTGTATTTCTTTTCCCTTGAGTAGAAAGATTCGCTTCATACATATACATAACTCTAAGACCCCAAAGATATGAATAGAGAGCTTGCATTCCAATTAAAGTATAGAAATATGTACTAACTATATCTATACTTTTTTTAGATTCATCTTTTACAAACGATTTAAAATCTAGCAACTCTCCAATATTTGCATATGGATTCTCTTTAAGAACATTCATAATCATTGATTTATTCTGAATATATCCATCCATCAATGATTTAATTATCGTCTCTTTTATTTTTCCAACACTCTTTCCTACAATAATATTCTCTTCATCTTGGATATATGCAACTATCTTCTTCTCCTTAAAAAGCTTCTCTTCACCCTCATCATTCAAATCTATTAACTTAATATACTCTTCTTTCTCCATAGCCTCGATATATGTTTTAAAATATTCATCTTCAAAAACTTTTTGACTAACAGAAATTGGAACTGGTTCAAACTTATCAATCTCATCAAGCTTTGAAAAAGTCATCTTAAACATTATGGCTAAAAGAATAGTAAATATGACTGTCCAAAATACAGTTGCCTTATCTCTTACTAAAATTTTAAATGAATTTTTATAGATATTTCCAAACATTATGAATCCCTTAAGTCCTTTCCTGTCAACTCTAGGAACACATCATTAAGGGTTGGCATTCTTAAGTTAATTGATTTGTATTCAACCTCATATTTATTCAATATTTTCATCAAATTGACTAGATTGTTATGCCCTTTTGTATATGTTACTTCGCATACACCATCTTTACACAGTATGTCTAAAGTATTTTCATCTTCTTTAATTTCTTTAAATGCTTCTTGTGGAAGTTCTTCTGTTTCAAATCTAATCTTTTCATCTACCTCTATACTTTCTTTCAAATACTCCGATGTTCCTTTTGCAATAACCTTACCTTTGTCCAAAATGACAATGTAGTCACAGATGAGATCTATCTCTTCCATGTAGTGAGAGGTATATATGACTGTTGCTCCCTTTTTGTTTAGTTTTTTGATACCTTCCAAAATATTGTTTCTAGATTGTGGGTCTACTGCTACTGTTGGTTCATCTAAGATAATTATTTCTGGTTTATGTGCAATACCACATGCAATATTTAATCTTCTAAGAAGACCTCCTGAGAGTTTCTTAGGTACAAACTTCTTGAAGTCAGAAAGTCCTACTAAGTTTATTGCATCTTCTACATACTGTTTTCTTTTATCTTTGTCATTTATATACAAACTACAGAAGTAATCAATATTTTCATACACAGTTAGTTCATCAAAAACACCAACATCTTGAAAGACCACTCCTATCTTCTTCTTAATATCGTATGATTCTGGTGTCATTTCCTCCCCATATATTTTTACACTTCCTTTGTCAAATTCTAAGAGTGATAGTATGCAGTTTATGAGGGTTGTCTTTCCTGAACCGTTTGGTCCTAGTAGTCCAAGTATCTCACCTTTCTTAACATCCAAATCAACATCATTTATGGCTGTTAGTTCTTTGTACTTTTTAACAAGACCACGAACTTCTATTAGGTTTTCCATATTATTTCCTTTCTTTCTTTGATATATAAATAATAATCAATATAATTCCTATCAAGTTCATTCCAACAGAAAGTCCTAGTAGCAATCCTTGAGAGAATTCTCCAAAAGCAGTTGTTTCATTTCCTGAGAAATATTCGTTTAGTATATATAGTATATTTCCTAATATTATTAAGGATATGCCTACTTTAATGTTTTTCATTTAATTTTTTTCTAAATTTAAAAATACATGTGTATTATATAACAGACTTAGCTAAATAATACACCTACTCTTGTTGTACACTATTCTCATCAATCTCTAATCTTGCTGCATACTTATTTAAAAATTTATCTAACTCTCTATCAATTTCATCTCCATGACCTTTCATCATATGTCCTCCATCTGGAAAAATTACTAATTCAAGATTTGTAAAGCGATGTTTAACATTTTTTACTTTCTCAAATCTAGCTACATTGTCATCCTCTGAATGTAAAATCAATGTAGGAACTTTTAATTCTTCAATTGGATACTCATCAAAATTTCTCTCCATATCAGAATTTGTTATTTTTCCATCTAGAATTACACCTTCCTTTCTTTCAGTAACTGGCAAAATATTTTTCACAGTAGAAGCTGGTAAGCCCATCATTACTGGCATAAGTGGACTAATTAGATACATGGCATAATCAGACAAAAGAGGCTCTGGAGGAGCTTGATATTCAAGATACTTCTCTGGCTTTTCATTAACAGGCATTGCAGAACAAAACAGGATTAGACCTTTAACTCGTTCAGGATAATCTAATACAAAACGAATAGCTGGAGTCCCACCAGCTGAAGTTGCTAAAACAAACACTTTTATCTATTCCTAAAATATCTAGTAATTCATTAAATGCTTCTGCTTGTTCTTTTGGAGTACCTTCCCCTTTAACACTTGAACCTAGATAACCAAAACGAGATGGTGCAATTATACGATTTTTAGTTGCTCTACTTTTAATATTTTCATACGCTTGATCATATCCTCCAAAAATACCGTGAACTGATAGAATAACCTCACCCTCACCTTCATCTATATATTTAATCAAGCCATATGATAATTCTACTTCCTTAACATTATATGAATTTAGATTTTTCTTAGCTTTTTGTAAACCTACAACACAACATATACCTTGAATAACAGTGTATGCTATCAATATTCCTAATATACCAAATACTATTTTCTTCATATATTTTCCTAATTAGATATTACATAACAAACCAGCATAATTATACAATCTTCATATATTGATTGGTATATCTAATCAATAAGATTGTAATACCGATTGTTTTTAATACAATTTTCCCAAAAGAACGTATATTTTTATTTGCTTTTTTAAGAAAATATTTTGTATAATATACGTAGAGAGGTGGAGGCCACCTGACCCCTTTGTGTCAGGTCTAAGCTTCCACCTTTTTTATTTCCAAAACATCAACAACTTTCTTTCTTTTAACAATAATGATATTCACTTTACCAACAGGATTACTAAGCAGATATCTTTTTACTCTATGTATAGCATTATTCCTAATCTCTCGCACACTTTTCTTATTGTTACTAACATCTAAAAGTATTACTCCATCTCCATTTATCTGTTGTAATCCTTTTCTTGTTTGACTATCTATACTAGATTTACCTGTAGCTTTTTTAATTTCTAATTTAAGACTCGACCATATAGCATCGGGTGTTTTTAATCCTATATCTCCTTTACCTTGTAGAAAAAATATGTCTCCACCAAACTTTTCCACTACAACCTTTACCATACTCATTTCATGTTTACTTGGTTTTCTCTGACTCACATCTATATTGCCAACAGTAGATGTTAACTCTTTTCTAAAAGAATTTTTAATACTTCTAACTTTAATTAGAACTTTTCTTTTAATCATATATGGATATATTGTTTCCATACAGATTGTACAGAATGAAAATGAAATTCTGATTAACAAAGATAGCAGTTAGAAGTTCTTAATTTGAATAGTTAACAATTCTTCATAGTAGATCCAAAAAATGAAGAAATGTTTTCGAATTTGTGCTACTATTATTCTAGTATTGTAATATTGTTACTATATGAATATGAAAAGATTAAACAGAGTTTTGTTAGGATTGTTTCTAATAACCGTTGGAGTAATATACGGTCTAAATAAATTAGAAATAACTAATATAAATATCTTCTTTGATGGGTGGTGGACACTATTCATCATTATTCCTAGTTTCTTAGGTTTACTAGAAAGAGATGATTTTGTTGGCAATGTAATAGGATTACTGATTGGATTCTCTCTTCTATTTCTAATTCAAGGATTCATCTCAGTTGAAAAGTTAACTAGTCTAATTATGCCTACAATTTTAGTTGTAATTGGTTTAACTCTGCTGATTAAGAATATAGCTAATACCTCAACTGAAAGAAAAATTAAAGAAATTAACAAAAAAGACAAGCCTAAAGAATACTCCTCAACATTTAGTTCTCTTAAACTTAACATAGACGATGAATTAAAAAACTTAGATTTAAGTGCTACATTTGGTGGTATTGTATGCGACATAAGAAAAGCCATTATTAAAAACGATGTTGTAATAAATACGACATCAGTATTTGGAGGTATAGAAATATATGTTCCTAATGATGTAGAAATTAAGGTCTTACAAACATCTATTTTTGGTTCTGTTGAAAACAAAAGAAAACCAAAAGATGAAAAGAGTAAGAAAACTATATATATAAATTCAACATGTATATTTGGAGGAGTAGATATAAAATGACACTTTTACAAAAAATCATAAAATACTGTGCTCTTGTATTTGCAATCATTTTGATTGTAGGTATATTTAAATTTGCAATAGATGCACTTTTGTTTGTTGGAGGTTTTTTAGATAAGAATCAAGAAACAGAACCTTTAACTAAAAGAAATATTACTTTTACATTTGATGAACATAAGGAGTTAGACATTAGAACAAAAGTAACTAAACTAACTTTAGAAACAGGAGAGGACTTTTCTGTAACTACAAATAACAAGGACATTACTGTAGAAGAGAAAACAGACACTATCGTTATCAATGACAATACAAATCATCTTCGTTATCACAACAAAAATCTCGAACTAATTGTTACTTTACCTACTTCAAAGACATTAGATTTCGTTAAGATAGAGACTGGTGCAGGTAAAGTATTCATAGAAGAACTAAATTGTAAGAAAGCAGAAATTAACTTAGGTGCTGGAGGATTAGAAGTAAATGATATAAATGTTACTGATGAGATTAAAATGTCTGGTGGTGTTGGTGAAATAATTATTCATAACGGTAAGTTAAACAATCTAAAAGCTGATTTAGGTGTTGGAAAATTAGATGCAACTCTCTCTCTAACAGGTAAGAATAATATTGATACTGGAGTAGGAGAAGTGAATTTTAGATTCTTAGAGAATTCCAGTAACTACACTTTCGATATAGAGAAAGGTATAGGTGAGATTAGATTTAATGGAGAAAAGATAAGTAGTGGAGTTACAGGAGATGGTAAAAATACAATAGAGATATCTGGTGGTATAGGTGAGATAAACATAGAAACAGAGGATTAGGTATTAGTTTTAATATTCCTTTCCAACTTAGATATTTCCTTATTTCTTCCCAATACAAACATAACTATGAACATTCCTATCCCTGCAATTATGAGCATCAGCCCTATTCCCCTACCCTTACCAACACCAATAATGTTTCCAACTGTTTTAGCTAAAGCACCATTTTCCAAAAGAAGAGGTTCAAATATACGGTCTGCTAAAACACCACTCAAAGCATACGCTATAGCTGTACCAATCTGAGAAATCAAGCTGATAATTCCCCATACTCTTCCCTGTATTTCATTATCTACATTGTTTCTTATCAATCCATCAGCTACTGTATTTAAAAAAGGAAGACAGAAGAAAAAGAGAAAAGCTACAATACCAATTACATTAAGATTAACACTTACACCAATTAGTGCCATAAAAAGAGAAGCAGACATACCCGCCAAACTCAATGTTTTAACATATCTACTTCTAATACCAAAGACACCTATGAGAATACTACTAATCACCATCCCTACAGCACAAGCAGATTCTAAAAATCCAACTGTTTTAGCATCACTTAAATTCAAAGTCATTGGTACTATCAGAGTTTGTATAAATCCAATGAAGAAGCAAAGTATTGCCATTAGTAGAACTAAATTCTTAATACCTTTTTTAGATTTAAGATATTCAAAACCTTCTTTCATTTCAACAGTAAAACTCTTCTTTTCTTCTTTCTTAACAGGTACTTTGATAGACCTTCTAACAATACTTGTAATTACCAATGTAACAAAGAATGTACAGATATCTATAATTAAAATGACCTTAATATCAAATACAGAGAGTAATACACCTGCTAATATTGGGGAAAGGAGATATCTTGCATTACCAGATATCTGTACCATACCACTTGCTTTTGCATAATATTGCTTAGATAAAAGATCTGTAATGGTAGCTTTAAATGATGGTTCTAGTAAAGCAACAAATATTCCACTAAATGCTACAAAAAAGATAATGAGCCATATGTTTGGTGTGAAGAAGTGTATATTTAGAAGAATAAACAATACTCCTAGACCAGAGAAAAAATCACCTATCAACATTAACAATCTTCTATCATACCTATCTGCTAGAACTCCACCAATTGGGTTTAGTAGAATAGTTGGTAGAAATGCAGCTAGAGCTACTGCAGATACATATCCAACACTATTTGTTTGTTCATATACATATATGGATAGAGCAAAAGCAGTCATACCACTACCTATGTTGGATATAAACTCACCAAGCCATATTGCGAGAAATTTCTTCATATTTATATACTAGTGTAGCATACACTACCTTTCTCGATTTAATAATAACACAAAATATATTATACATTCCTTTTTACCAACCTAATATCTTTTCACGTATCTTTCTCTCATAAGTATAATCTTTCATTCTCAAAAACTTCAGCTTTCTTTCGTCTAACATTGTAGTAATACTCATAGCATTATCATAGATATGAATCTCACCATCAACCTGTAACATTATATCTTTTCTCTTTTCTTCTGGTGTTATAACAATTTTTTGATTTTCGCCGATAATATAAGGATTTATTAAAGAACGATATACTTTACTGTTGATAGCCCCCATAGAATTCAATTGAAGTACCCTAGCCGAATTATCAACAATAGCTCCCCCATAACTCGAATTATGAGCTGTAGAACCTGTTGGAGTAGAAATCAAAAGGGCATCCCCTACAAAATTTTGTAATTGATTTCCATCTACTTCAACATCAAAGAAAGCCGTTCTTAATAGCTTATCTCTAACTACAATTTCATTTAGGCTTAAATATGTATCTTCAACATCAGGAGTCTTAACTACAGTCTGTTGAAAAGCTATCTCTTCTAATCTGTACTCCTGCCTTTGTAACTGCTCCACAAACTCATCTATCTCTTCAAACTTTATTTCTTGCAGAAAACCTAGCGTTCCTGTATTAACTCCTACGTATGCAAGATCTATACGAAATTCTGTTTGTCTAACCATTCCTAAAAAAGCTCCATCACCACCAACAGCTATCGCCAAGTCAGGCTCATCTGATTTAACAAAACCACTATCAACAAGTTTAGCCTCTAATAAAGGAGCCATTTCAAGTGATTTAGTTACTCTGTTTGGATATAACTTAAAACTTTTTATCATAAATATTCCCGCTTATTTTAATTTTTCAATAACTATAATACAAGTACTATCTGGTAACTTTACAATATTCATCTCTTCATCATAAATAGCTACCTTTGTAAGTAAGTTTTTTTCATATCCACCTTGTAAAAATGCTTCCAAATAGACAATCTCCGCATTCCGGAGATTTTCCTCAATTAAACTTTGATACTCACTAGGCGTTAAATAACCAAACTGCTCTTGTACCTCATGAGCATATGACTTATCACCCCAAGTATAGGTGTATAGAAATTCCATCGCATCATTTACTGGAAGTTTTACTTTGTTGTCATCTAATTTTTCATAAGTAATCTCTCTTCCCCTAAAATCGTGACAGTAATTATCTAAAATACTTATATCTTCCTTGTTAAAGAACTCAATCACACGCATACTATCTTTTGGCTCTGTCATGATACCATCTCTAATCAAGATACGACCTCCAACACTTAAAATTGCATAAGCCTCTTTTAATGTTTTAATAACGGTATCTATATTAAATTTCTTTCCTTCATATTCAATATATGAGTAAAGCTCGTGAATAATTGATGAATAAATAATTGTATCTATACTTTCGCTTGGAAAATGTTTAGTTAAATTGAGAGCATCACCCTCAACAATATTCCACTTTCTTTTCTCCTTTCTTTTCTTCTCTTCTAAAATCTCAATAACATTTTTTGCTAAATCTATACCGTAAACTTTTAAATACGGTAATTCTTCTTCAATTAAATCCATCAAAGCTCCACCACCAGGACCCACATCTAAAACTTTTTCACCAACGATAAAATCAAGTAATACTTTTTTGTTTTCCAGAGATGAATTCATATTACTAATGTATTCCATCTCATTGTAGAATCTGTCAAACTTGTCTCTTCTAAATTCAAACAGATCATAAAGTAAATAAACAGACTTGTTGTATAAAGTACCACTACCGTATGCTACTTCACAAAATTCAATAAGCTTTCTTGTTTGAATAGAAAACTTAAAGTTAAATATCAAAGTATTACCTTTTTTTCTTAAATAAAACCTTAGATGAGGATTAGTTTTCATTGTATCATGTAGAATATCTTCAACATCTAAATCATTAAGTAAAGTTTCAATAACTCTTTGTTTATATATATTAACTGTTTTTTTGTTTTCATAATCAAAGTAAATGTTTTTCATTAGCTCTTCAAAAGTTAAGTGCTCGCAACCTTCACAATCCTTAGAAATATAAAGTAAAATTTTTATTTTTTGAGAAAAATCAAAACCTTTTAATGCAGATTCGTAAAACCAAAGTTCTACAGTATCTAGTAAATATTCTAAAGCTTTTACTACTTCTTTATTTTTAAGATATGACACATCAAAGTCTTTATTCAGTCTTTTTAGTCTTGTACTTAAATCCTCTTTAGCAAAATTATTGTTTATTATTAAATCGATAGTCTTAATTATTTCTTCTTCGATTTCATTATAAAGGTCATTAGACACTGCCTTGATAACACATTTATTTAAGGCTATTAGGATCTCTCTTAACGTTGCTTTATCAATTAAGTTATCTCTTATTAAGTAATAAAGTTCAATATTCTTGTCAAGATTTACTTCACCCCTTAAATACTGCCCAACTAAACCATGAGTTTTAATTAAGATTTCTACTACTTTATCTGGAGTTTTTTCTTCACTAACATAAATCTGACTTGAACCAATATTGTGAACATATAAATCAAAACCAAGTTCTCGCCATTTTCTTCTATCAAGCTTAGAACCTGTCTTTGCAACTTCCATCCATTTCAATGTTTCAGCAACATAATAGTAAACATCTTCAGCTAAATCCAATTCTACTAAAACTTCAAATGATCTTAGGACATAATCATAAACTGATTTGTTAGTTATCTCTTTTAGTGCTTTTACCCTCTCAATATTGTAATTCTTCTCTTGAGTATTTACTAAATAATTAATCCAGTTTATATTTTCTTTCCTTTTTAATGCTTCTAAGTTTTTCATATCTACCTCTATTATTTCATTATAGCATCCAAGAGTAATTCTTTAACCTAAATTCTAATATCAACTGGTATTTGATATTCAATATTGATCCTAACTTCATAGTTAGGATCATAATTTTGAATTAATTTTTCAAGAAACATAAGTTTTATTCTAGTCTTAGCATTAATATAGCTCAAAGGAGCAGTAGAATCTTCAATAGGTAAATACGACCTAATATCGTAACACGCATATGTTACCCCATCTCTCTCAACCAATCTAACACCACAATCAAGTTCTTTAGCTTTTGCCTCATTCATAAAAGTTGCTGTATTAAACAAAATTGTTGAACCTCCATTTAACTCGGCATTAACTTGTGTTCTAGTTGAACCTTGTGCAACAAAAGAATATAAACTATCTATGGAAGATATATATTTTTGGCATTCTTTACTAGGAACAAAGACATTACCTGCCCTACCTCTCTCCTTTTCATATTGGTTAGGAGTATAGAAGTCTACTACTGATTCTTTACTTAAAAACTTACCATTAAGAATACTATGAGCAAAAGCGATTAAATCATCACTACTTGACCACACTCCTGCATGCCCAGAGAATCCACCCAAAGCATTTGCCTTCGAATCATTTACTCTCCCATATTCTATATTTGGTGAACCTGTAATCTTACCTAACAGATTTTCAGGTACTTTTACCATAGTTCTTTTTAAACCAAGAGGTGCAACTATATATCTATCTAGTAATTCTTCATAAGTACAACCTGTCACATACTCCATAACTTCCTTTAGAATCATTGGACCAATATCGTTATTATTGAATTTTCCTTTTTCAATAACTTCAACATTAAACAAACATTCTCTAGCTTCATCAACGGTAGGATTATCCTCATCTATTCTTCCTGGTGTATTAAATGTAATTGAGAAAGTAGTTATATCTCTAATTGTAATATCATTTAAGTTTTTGAATTTAGGATGAAGTTCACTTATGATACTGTCAAAATATATTCGCTTCTCTTTTTCTCTCTCTTCATTTTCTTCAATTAAACTATACAGTAATACTTGAGTAAAAGTTTTAGTTATTGATGCAACATCAAACATAGTATCACTCTCCATTGGATTTCCTTTTAAATCTCGTACACCTCCAAAAACTTTAATATTAATATTGTTTACTCTAACTCCAGTAGTAAATCCTGGTATGAAGAAACCAGAATTATTAATATGTGATGATACCTCATCTCTATATTGCTTAAACACATTTTCAAAAGATTGTTTAACAACTATATCGACTATTTCATCGTCACTTTTGTCTTTAATTTCTTCAGCTACGAAATCAAGTTCATTCAATACCTCAATCAATTCTTCTCTGGTAGCATAAGTACCTTCTTTTAGAATCTCTTTGATAAATTCTTCTTTAGTTTTGCTAAATAAATTGGTGTTTTTCAAATTATTCTATTAAAATCTACTAATTTGTATGTTATCACACAAATATTTATCTACTCTCCTGTTTTTTACAGGGAACTAAAAACGAGAAATTCATTTTTCCTAATAATTTCGATAATAAATCGTAGAAGATAATTGATATCATCGCAATAATTACAGTAACAAACAAATTAAAAGCTAAAGTTATTAAAAATTTAAGTGGGAAGCCATAATCAGAGTAGAATTCAATAATAAAATAA
>JBMNPD010000022.1:0-15093 GCA_050943415.1 Candidatus Dojkabacteria bacterium | reverse complement strand
GGTATAATGGGAGAGAGATTTGTAAATGCAGATTCTCTTAGAAAGGTATTCGGGGTGTAGTTCAGTTGGCTAGAACGCTTGCATGGGGTGCAAGAGGTCGCACGTTCAAGTCGTGTCACCCCGACCACAAAGAATAGAGTTTCTATAATTAAAAAATAAATATGAGGAGACACCAAATACAATTTATTTATTTTGATGTTGGAGGTGTTGCTCTTCTTGATTTCTCTAAAACAAATAAATGGGATGAAATGCTAAATGATTTAAAAGTTCCTGAATCTTCAAGAAAACAGTTTAACGAACTATTTGATATTCATGAAGAAAAAATTTGTATTGGTGAAGATATAAATATATTTGTTGATGAAGCAAAAAATAAATTAGGAATTAAATTCCCACATAACTATGACATGATAGCTGATTTTGTAAATAGGTTTGAGAAAAATATTCCTATGTTAAATCTTTTAGAGAAATTGAAAACTGATTTTAAACTAGGTTTACTAACAGCACAGTATCCTAGAATGTTAAACATGATTTTTGAAAAAGGGCTATTACCAAAAGATATTTGGAATGTATTAATCGACTCAAGTGTTGAAAGAGTTACTAAACCTGATCCTGAAATTTATCATTTAGCAGAAAGGAAAGCTAATGTAGGAAGAAATTCAATATTGTTTGTTGATAATAAAGCGGGATTACTTAAATATCCCAAATCTAGAGGTTGGAAAGTGTTTGAATATGACCCTATAAATACAGAATCTTCTACAAGTTTGCTTGAACAATTTATTTATGGAAGTTAGAATCCAGAAATTATCTTGTGCTAAACAATATTTTCTGCTAGAATTCTTCCGTGTTAATATAACAGATTGAATTGATGAGTAAAAATTTAAAGAATTATGAACTAATGATTATTTTGAAACCACTACTACCAGATGATTTTAGAAAAGAAATACATAAGGAATTAGTAGATATGGTAAAAGACTTCGGTGGAGAAGTAATTGATGTTGATGTATGGGGTAAAAGATATTTGTCATACAAGATAAAAGGACATAATGAAGGTTACTATATGGTATATGATTTTAAATCTACTCCAGAAAGTATTGCAGAAATTAAGAGAAAGCTTCAGTTAAAGCAGGAGGTCCTTAGATTTATGATCATAAATATGGAAGATGTTAGTAGTATAGGGAAAAGTATAAAAAAGAAAGAATTAGAGATTTAATCGAAATTTAATAATTGAAGTGTAAAGTAAGAGGTAAGTTAAATTTATTATATATACAAAATGGCAGCGAGATCTTTAAATAAAGTTACCCTAATTGGGAACTTAACAAGGGATCCAGAGATGAGATATACAAACTCTGGAACACCAGTAGTCACATTTGGAATGGCTACAAACAAATCATGGAAAGATGCTGAGGGAGAGACAAAAGAGTTAGCAGAATTCCATAATTTAGTTGCATGGAACAAAATGGCAGAAATTTGTCAGCAGCTTCTTGCAAAAGGAATGAAAGCTTACATAGAAGGTTCTTTGAGTACAAGGTCATGGGAGGGTGAAGATGGTACTACAAGGTACAAGACTGAGATTAGAGTAGAGGATATGATTCTTCTTGATAGTAAGGGTAAGCAGGGTGTTGGTTCTGATGGTGAGGCTTCCGCTCCTACAAAGAAAGATGAGAATGAGGAGGAGAAGGAAGAAGAGGAATCAGAAGAAGCACTAACAGAAGAACCTGTCGAAGATCAAGATCCTTTAGAAGAAGATTTACCTTTTTAATTTGATTTAGTTAGATAGTTATGGACGAAGAAGTAAAGAAGATAGAAGAAGAAACATCTCTTGACAATGAAGTTTTTGATGAAGAGGGTTTTGCTCCTGCAAAAAAGAAGTTAAGAAGAAGGAGAAAGATTATACAAAACCTAAAATGTCCTCTTTGTGAGGCTGGTGTTAAGTCTGTAGAGTACAAGGATGTATATCAGCTTAAGAAGTTTACTTCAGTAAGAGGAAAGATTGTTTCTACTGAAAAGTCAGGAATGTGTCATAAGCATCAGAAGCAGTTGCAGTTGGCAGTTAAAAGAGCAAGATATATGGCTTTACTTCCATATGCATCTAACGAATAATTAAACGGTATGGTTATGTTTTTGAAGAGGGAGTTGAAAAGCTCCCTTTTTTTGTAATTACTACAAAATGTGTTGTTGTACAATAGTGATCATATGGTATATGATATAATTGCTATATGGTAAATAGTGTTGAAAATCCATGCCAAAATTCCCATTCTGAGTGTGCATATATTGAACTAAAATCATCTAATCTTTTCGATTTAGATCAAACAATTGCAAAAGAGTTAATAGAATCTGTTGAATATCCTTGGGAGATAGTACCTCTCATAAGCGATTACATAATTCTACTTAGAGAAGTATTAGAAGAAAGTGGATATAGTGAAATAGAAGAAAATATCTGGATTGGAGAAAATGTGGAGATAAATGGAGTATCTCAGATGGAAGGTCCACTAATTATTGGACATAACTCAAAGATAGGTTTTTGTGCAAATATACGTGGTGGAATAATTGGTGAGAATTGTGTAATTGGTGATAGCGAGATAAAGAACTCTATTCTTTTTAATGATGTAAAAATACCACATAAGAGCTACGTTGGTGATTCTATATTGGGATATAAGGTACACTTAGGTTGTGGAACATCTTGTATGAATCTGAAATCTGTAAAATCTCCAGTATCTATCAAAAATATGAATAGTAAAATAAATACCAATTTAAGAAAATTAGGATCAATTCTTGGTGACTTTGTTGACATAGGAGGAAACAGTACTTTGAATCCAGGTACTATCATTGGTAGAAACACAACAGTATATTCAGGATCTTTACTTTCAGGATATATTCCAGGCAACTGTATATACAAAACAAGATCTTCTTCCGAAATTGTGGAAAAAAGATAGTATTTAGGATAATATGTAATAACAATGTCAAAACTGTCCATACTGCAAAAAAATGCATATATAAGCATTGTCATAAAAGATAACGGTATATGGGCTCACCTAGCATATACTGATTACAATGCTAGACGAGAATACATACTCTCCGACTATACAAATATCAATACACTACAGTATCGCCTAGATGATCACATATTTTCCAAAGAATTCTGGTTTGAGTATTTTAATAACTTGGAGAAAATTTTCTCTTGGAACATAGTAGACGAAAATTCTTTAGTAATATTTACTTTTCGAAAATTTAAAGAAGAAGGAGATGGAATCAATGGCATAAGAATACTCATAGATGACAACCAAAAATACTTTGACAAAATATTCCAATCAGTAAGAGATTTTTCAAACGATTTGTCCCTGCGAGTCATAAACGACCAGTACATGCAAACCCTCATAGAATCATTAGCAGACAGATTAGGATACGAAGATCTTCTCTATGTAGATATGGACATATATGACTTCTCTCTCTTCAGAACAACAAACATTACACAGAAAGATGGTACAGTTAGAAAACTATTTACTAAATCAAAACTAGGTTGGAATTCTGACTTCGCTGTCATAGATAGCATAAATGACAACAGATTTGGTGCTTTTCTAGCAACAGATCTTTCAGAACGAGAATTAATTAACTACTGGAGCAACTTCATACTAGACAGGCCAATAAATATTAGAGAACCGAACCTATTAGATCTTGTACGAGCATATACAACCATACAAAACTTCTCCATACTAAGAGATAACAAACAAAAACTACAACAATTTGGAAACATATATACCAAAAATGCGATGATAGTTTCAGGATACATTCCAAATATACTTGGTGCATACAAGACATTACTTGCACTAACAGATGGTTTAGAACTAAACGGACAAATAGATACCATGTTTGATACAGAGCTACGACTTCTTTCGTATGGTAAATCCTATGCATCAGGAATAGATAGCACAGATATCATACTAACTAAAAAAGACATTATACCTCCAATTACCAAACTACTAATACCAAACTGTGGAAATGCCTTAAACAAAGTTATATTTAGTGGTCATATAGAATCAGTAGAATTTCCAAGATCAGAATTCTTTGTACTAACGCCACAATTTAGTAGAATACCTCTCCCTAAACATCAAGAAAAATTAATCATAGAGGGAAGTTGGAAAAATGGAGCAAGAATGCATGGAGAAGAAACTACACTCTCTTTCCTTTCTACACCTGAAAGTAGCTATTATGAAGCAATTCTCATCGATGCTCGTCCTAGACCAATTATCTATGGACCCGATGTATATTCAAACAAACTTAAATTACAACAATGGATAAATGATAATAAAGCGTAAAATATTTGAAAAATATGATAGCTATACATTCTGTATACCTTACACATCACAGGACAAAGTCCTAGTTAAAAAAGGAGACAGTGTAAAAGTAGGAGATAACTTACTACGAAGAGAAAGCAATGTAGTAAAACATTCATTTTCAATTCCTGAACAGATAGGTGCACCAGTTGAAAAAAGCAAAGAGTATATAACCTGTATAGATGGAGAACTAGTAACCGAAGGAACAATACTTGCAGAAAGACTAATAGCAGGAGGTTTGAATATAAAAAGATTAATCTCTCCATCAGACGGAGTTGTAGATTTAGAGAGGATAGATAGTGGGTATCTAGATATCTTAGGAGAAGAATCAATAGTAGATATTAAAAGTTCTTTTCAAGGAGAAGTCCTAGATGTAAATCCTGTTGATGGAATTAAAATAGATTCTCCAGCATACGCTTTTGATATTCAATTAATATCAGATCTCTTCAATTCAAGAAATGAAAGACAAAATAAAAAAGTCTTTGGAGAATTTGTTTTTCTAGGAGATGGAAAAGACCTATTACTTAAAGCAGATGATGTTGATTATCATGAGAAAATAGTATTTGTAGGGAAATATCTGCATACTTCACTTTTACATGACCTATTCCAAAAAGGAGCAGCATTTGTGTTAACATACTCCATGGAGTATCGAGATTTTAGAAGAGCAAGTCTACCTGTAGGAGTATTAGGAGGTTTTGGAGAAATTTTTTGTAGTGAAAGAATTTTGGCAGTATTAAAAAGCATGGTTGGGTCATTTGCCATAGTAGACTATGAAGAAAATCAATTGTTCTTTTTAAATGAAGGTAAAGCTTTAGAGAAAAAGAAAGACTCTTTGTTTGTTTACTCTTTGAAAGATGCTACAGTCAAATCTCTTTCTCTAGCTAACTATGCAATGCTTGGAACTGTGATAGGTACAGAGGAAGATCAATCATTTTTGAAAGTGAAGTGGGAAAATGGCCTAGTAGGTATCATTAATATTGCTAATGTGGAATTTATATCTCTTTAGAGTATAATTTAATCTGATTATTTTTCTAATTCAAAATCATGGAAGAGAAGAGTTGTAATGAAAACAAATATCGAAGAATAGTGGGAGTAGCAATACTACTTTCTGCTGTGTTTCTACTTGGGATATTAACAGGACAGAGAGTTACAGGTAGTGGAGTAACTTCAATATTTGATAGTAGGCCAAGTGCAAATATGGATATGTTCTGGCAAGTTTGGAATATGGTTTCGAAAGATTATGTTGATTCTGACAAGGTTGATGAAGAGAAGATGGTGATTGGTGCAATAAAGGGAATGGTAAATTCTTTTGATGATCCTGCAACTGTTTTTCTTGATAAAGAGGAGACTAAAAAGTTTAATGAATCTACAAGTGGCAAATATTTTCAAGGTATAGGAGCAGAGCTAGGATATTCAGATGGAAGTGTCATAGTGGTTGCACCTCTTGATGGTTCTCCAGCAAAAGAAGCAGGTATTCGTTCTGGAGATTTCATTCTTAAAATTGATGACTACGAACTTACAGCTAAAGACTCCGTATATGATGCTGTTGCTAAGATTCGTGGAGATGCAGGTACAAAAGTTAAGTTAACAGTATTGCATCGTGGAGATGAAGAATCTGTAGAGATTGAAATTGAGAGAAGAGAAATTACTGTTGCTAGTATGACTCTTGATTTTGTAGGTAAGGATAATAATATTGCTCATTTGAAAGTTAGTCGATTTACTGAAGATTCTCTTGCTCAATGGCAAAAAGTTTGGGATTCTAAAGTGTCAGAGATAGTTAAATCAGGAGCAAAGAAAATGATACTAGATTTGAGAGGTAATCCTGGGGGGTATTTTGATGCAGCAATATATGCAGGTGATGATTTCTTAGGAGAGGGAAAAATCATATCTCAACAGAGAGATGGATCTGGACGTATTCAGAAATATGAATCTAAAAAAGGAGGAAAATTACTTGATATGGAGGTTGTTGTTTTAGTAAACGAAGGTAGTGCATCGGCATCTGAAATTTTGTCAGGAGCGTTGCAACAGAATGGTAGAGCTAAAGTTATTGGTATGCCAACATACGGAAAGGGTACAGCGCAGTCAGTTCTAGATCTCTCTGATGGCTCATCTTTACATTTGACGATTCTTAAGTGGTTACTTCCTGATGGTAGAAATCTTGATACTGATAATCCAATTAAACCTGATATTGAGGTAGATTTAACGAATGATGATTTTAAAGCAGGGAACGATCCTCAGCTAAAGAAAGCAATCGAGGAACTATCTATTTAAATTTTAAAACTTAAAAGACATGGAAGAGAAGAAGAAAGAGAAGAAAATTTCAAAAGATTCCACAGTAGAAGTTAAGAAAAGTGGTAGGAATCTAAAAAGAGTAGGATACTTTTTGTTAGGAATCTTATTGCTCTTTTCCGCTTTTGTAGTTGTTGCAGTTACAGCCTCATACTACACATACATGAATTTTCCTAAACTTCAGGAAGTAGTTTCAAAGATAACAGGTACAAAGGAAGATGAAAATATTGAGTTAATTTCTTCAAACGATGGAGAAGAGAAAAAAACAATTGTTGTTAATGAGAGTGAGAAATTGACTATAGATATAGTTAAGGAAGCGTCTCCTTCTGTTGTAAGTATAGCGGTATCTCAAATATCTTTGTCGCAAAGCAAGGGTATTGTTGATCAGAATAATAATATTGGAACAGGATTCATAGTTGATTCTTCTGGTGTAATAATTACGAACCAGCATGTCGTGTCAGGAAAATCTGATAACTACAAAGTAGTAACAAGTGATGGAGAGGAGTATGCTGTTAAAGAAATACTGAGAGATGATTTGTATGATATTGCAATTTTGAAAATAGATGCGGGAGATAAAACTTTCAAAGCTATTAAGTTGGGGGATTCTGATAGCTTAGTTGTAGGGCAATCAGTTCTTGCTATTGGTACACCACTTGGTGAATTTGCAGGATCAGTTACAACAGGAATAATCAGTGGCTTGAATAGAAGTGTTACAGCATCTAGCTCTTCTTGGTTTGGTTCTACAGCAAAAACATATGAGGGAGTTATTCAAACAGATGCAGCTATCAATTCTGGCAACTCAGGTGGTCCACTTATTAACTCACAAGGAGAGGTTGTTGGTGTAAACTTTGCAACTACTTCGTCTGCAGATAATATTTCGTTTTCTATCCCTATCAACAAGGTTAAAAACAGATTGGAAGAGTACAGGACTTACGGTAAATTTATCAAACCTTACCTAGGTGTCTCATATCAAATGATTTCAGAATATAGTGCTTTGTATTACTCAAATGTTGTACCAGGTGCCTTGATAGCTGAGGTTGACGCAAGTGGTCCTGCATATGCTGCAGGTATTAGAAGAGGAGATATTATTACTAAGTTCGGTGGTGAGGATGTAAAAATATCTTTAGGTGATATGATTCAGTCACATAAAGTAGGAGAGGAAGTAGAGGTTGAGGTTAATAGATCAGGTGAGACTCTAACATTTAAAGTGAAGCTAGGAGAGGTTAATTAAGGCAAATCTTTCTAGATTATTTTGATCTTTGATTACATGCATATCCTTTATTTGGAGTGCATGTAATTCATTTACTATTGTTGGATCTATCTCTATCAGTATAGAGAAGTTCTTCATTCCTTTATATCTATCCTTAATATCTTCTATCAATTCTTTGTAATACTTCATTCCATCTACTCCTCCATCTAAAGCTAATATAGGCTCGTAATCAAGAACACTCCTATCTAGTTTTTTGTAGATGCTTGTTGGAATATATGGCAGATTGGCAACAATTAAAGTATTCTCTTTTATCTGTACACCATCAAGTAAATTTGTCTCTATGAATCTTATTCTCTTCTCTACACAATTCTCTTTTGCATTAATCTTAGCTATTTGTAGTGCATCTTTACTAATGTCTGTTGCAATATATTCAATTTCTTCATTGTCTAACATCTTACATATGGAAATAATGATGCAACCAGTACCTGTACCAACATCTATGACTCTCTCAAATCCTCTCTCTTTCATTAAGGAACAAGCAATATCTACAAGTTGTTCTGTCTCTATCCTAGGAATTAAAGTTGATTTGTTTGTCACAAACTTAAATCCGCAAAATTCAGTATATCCTCTGATATATTCCCAAGGCTCATTACTCTTAATCCTTTCTAAAACCTTTACTATCTTGTTTTCATCTCCATCACAAAATTCATATACTTCATTAGCAACTCTTACATAATCCGGATATTTACATTCTTGAAGAACCTTTTGAATTTGGAATAACTGTTTAAGCTTCTGTCTCACTTCCCATCTTCTCTTCTAACAATTGATCTTGAAAAGCATTTGTAATATCGTCAACCATCTCTTGAATATTTCCATTTAAAATCTCCTCTAGATTAAACCAAGAAAGCTTAACTCTATGATCAGTAATTCTGTTTTGTGGAAAATTGTAAGTTCGAATCTTCTCTGCCCTCATAGAAGAACCAATCTGTGACAACCTCATATCAGCTCTCTTTGACATCTCCTCCTGCTTCTTCATATCATACAACCTTGATCTTAGAATAGTCATAGCCTTCTCTTTGTTTTGACTCTGATGCTTTGTTTCCTGACAACTAACAACAATACCTGAAGGAATATGTGTAATCCTTACAGCTGAGTCTGTTCTGTTTACACATTGTCCACCTGCTCCTGATGCTCTCATCACATCTATCCTTAAATCCTCCGGTTTTATCTCAATATCAACCTCCTTTGCCTCTGGAAGAATAGCTACAGATGCTGTAGAAGTATGAATTCTACCAGATGCTTCTGTTGTCGGAACTCGCTGTACTCTATGTACTCCACTTTCATACTTTAAATTTTTAAAAACATTTTTTCCGTTTATCTGTGCAACTACTTCCTTAAAACCACCACCCTCTGTTAGATTACTAGACATCAGCTGAACCTCCCAACCTTTACCTGTAGAGTAGTTTGAATACATCCTAAACAAATCTGATGCAAAAAGGGCTGCCTCATCTCCACCTGCTCCTGCCCTTATCTCAATGATTACCGATTTGTCATCATCTTCATCAACTAACTCTCTACCAGCAACCATTCTTTTAATATTTAGATCCAAATTCACAATCTTCTCCTCTAAAGAAGAAATCTCTTCATTTGCTAGCTCCTTCAGTTCAAGATCTTGCTCTTCTTCTGCCATACTTCTGGTATTTTCTAGGTCTTTTATAGCTTTTTGAATATTTGAAGTCTCTAGAGAAACTTGAGAAAAATATGCTAAATCATTACTCAATGCTGACATATCTTTATCTTTGGAAGGATTTGATAGCTCTGTTTCTAACTCTTCTACCTTCTTCTGTGCGGCGTTTACACTATATTTTGTTTTCAATGAATCTATATCCATATATGGATGATATCACGATGAGATTAAGTTTTGGAGTAGTTACTTTTTAGAGATTTTTGCGTTTTCTAACATATCTCTTAGAGAAAGTGTTGTAGCAGGCTTGCTTGCCATGTCGTCCATCTTCTTTCTTCTTTTTGCCATCTTCTCCCTCTTGCTTTGGAATGACATTCCTTTTGCTTTTTCAACTCTTTCTTCAAACTTTTTGACTAGGTTATCGGTGTCTACAATCTTCTGTTCTCCTGTGTAGAATGGATGGCATTTTGAACAGATTTCTACTGTTAATGCTTCGTCTTCGAGTGTACTTCCAGTTACGAAAGAATTACCACATGAACAAGTAATTGTTAGATTGTTATTATATTTTGGGTGTATGTCTTTTTTCATATTTACAGAGAGGATTATATTAGAAGAAATACCTTAAGTCAAATATTTTATGCTTCTTTGCCGGGCCTGTCCTAGGCCTGACCTGTGTTCAGAAAAAGTTCATCTTTTGCCACACCAAAGAAAAACCTTTATACCAAGCAAAAGAGGTTGGTGCTCGATGAGGTCTGACCTAGGTCAGACCTTTGTTTAGAAAATGTTCATCTTTTGTGATACCGTAAAAGACTTTTGTTGCAAGAAAAAACGTTGGTTTTTGGGGATGTTTGTGCTAGTTGAAGCTGCTCTCTCTTTGACATATACTATACATATGGTATACGCCAAGAAAATACAGAATCATATCAAAAGAGTTGAGGGTCAGGTGACAGGTGTCAAAAAGATGATTTTAGAAGGAGAAAGTCAATCAAAGGTTCTGACTCAGCTTAAAGCCTCTATATCTTCACTCGAAAGTTTGAAAGTAGAATTAGCCAAAGAACAGATGAAAGAAAAAATCTTAGAAAATGTAAAAAATTCGTTAGGAATGGATTAGATTGACCTTAACTGCCCCACATAGATTTGATATACTTGTGTACTTGAACAAGGATTTAATTTTGAATAACAAATAAATGAAAATTCGAAAAATAGGTTGGACATCATTCCTTTTAAGTACAGATAACATATCTGTCATGACAGATCCTCTTGCTGTTAAAGAGTCTGGAAATAGTTTAACCAAGACAGGAAGTGATATTTTGCTGTTTACTAACTATTCTAAAGAAATTAAGGAAAGTATTGTTAGTGATAGCGGTCTTGAAAGTAAGATAACTTCTGACAAGAGGGAAAAGATTATTGAAATATACACTCCTGGAGAGTATGAAATTGGTGGATTGATGATTAGAAGAGGATTGGAGGATAATTTCTATATAATTGATGAGAAGAACATTCGAGTAGTATATATGGGTGGTACTGAAAAAGAATTTGATCCTCAGAATGCAAAAAGTTTAGGAGATGTTGATGTCTTAATTATTCCCATAGGTGATGGGGATTCATTCATGAGTTACGATACATTGGAGAAAGTGATTTCAAATATTGATCCTGCAATTCTAATACCTTGTGGTTACAAGGAAGATAGTAAAAAGGAGCTAGGTGTGAAAAGTAAGGAAGAATTTCTGAAGCACTTTGGTTATGCTAATGTCAGAGAAGAGAACTACTACAATGTTGCAAAGAAGAAAGTAGATGAAGAGAATCAGAGTAGCGTTGAGGTAATATTTTTGAAATAAATATATGCAAGAGAAAATCCCTCCTCAAAATATAGAGGTAGAACAATCACTACTAGGGTGTATGTTAATGGACAAGGATTCAATTATTGCTGTATCAGCTTGGCTCATACCTAATCATTTCTATGATGACAGACATGTTGTTATATATTCCGCCATTCTTGATCTTTTTAACAATGGACTTCCTGTTGATTTAGTTACGATTGTAGATAAGTTGAAGAAGCAGAAGAAATTAAAAAGTGCAGGTGGAGCTACATATATAGCAGATTTAGTTAGTACGATTGCAACATCTGCTCATGTTGAAGAGTATGGTGAAATTGTTAAGGAAAGTGCTGTTAGAAGAGGTTTGATATCTGCTGCAAGGGAGATTACAGAGCTAGCTTTTGATGAAGCTACTCCTTTAGATAAAGTAATTGACAAATCTGAGAAAGAAATTTTTGATGTGGCGCAAACAGGAACTAAAAGTAATTTTGTTCATATCAAAGATCTTTTGAAAGATGCTTATGAGAGAGCAGAGAGGGCTGATAGTGATGAGGCGTATCTTGGTATTTCTACTGGTTTTAAAGATTTAGATGATCTTCTTGGTGGTTTCCAAAAATCAGATTTAATAATTCTTGCTGCAAGACCTTCTGTTGGTAAAACTTCTTTGGCATTAGATATGATGAGACATGCAGGGTTGCAGGAGAAGAAAACAGTAGCATTTTTCTCTTTGGAAATGTCCAAGACACAAATTATGGACAGATTGCTTGGTATGCAATCAAATATCCCTTTCTGGGAGATACGAACAGGTAGGTTAAGTGACAAAAAGTTTATGAAGCTTGCAGATACGATGGGTGAGTTGGCTGATGCAAATATATATATTGATGATCAAGCTGGACAGCATATTAATGCTATTAGAACAAAAGCAAGAAGATTGGCTTTGGAGGGTAATTTAGACATTATCTTTGTAGACTACTTACAGCTTATGCATGGTAGCAATACCGAAAGTAGAACTCTGGAGGTAGGAGAAATATCTCAAGGTTTGAAGAATATAGCTAAGGAATTAGATGTGCCTGTGGTGGCTCTATCTCAGCTTTCAAGAGCAATTGAGCAGAGACAGGGAAGAAGACCTCAGTTGTCAGATTTGCGAGAGTCTGGATCAATTGAGCAGGATGCAGATGTTGTTATGTTCATAGATAGAGAAGAGACATGGAATCCAGATACTGAACAGAAAGGTATCGGTGAGTTAATCGTTGCAAAGCACAGAAATGGTCCTACAGGTGTTGTAAAGCTTGCTTTCATAAATGAAATAGCTAGTTTTAGAAATTTGTATAAAAAGGAAAAGTAAGATTTTTGACATTATTTTTGAAATGTGTCAGACTAATCACTAGTTGTGTTAAATATATTTAGAATTTAAAAATATGAAAAAAGATGTAAATAAAAATAGTGATAGTAGTAACAAGAGTACAGCACTTTATTTGTTTTTGTATTTTCTTGTCTTAATATTCCCAATAGTTGTTTCTGTAATTAAAGGTTAATTTACATAATATTAATTACAATTCTTTTATGAAAGCAAAGATTGATCCAGAGAAATGTATAATGTGTGGCTCATGTGTTGCTATTTGTCCTGAAGTTTTTGAAATGGGTGATGATGGAAAGGTAAAAGTTAAGGCAGAGGTATCAGAAGAGGTTAAGGAGAAAGTTGAACAGGCTAAATCTGGTTGTCCAGCTGTAGCTATTGAAACGGAAGAGTAAAATATGCCTCACAAAGAAAAAATTTGTTGTATAAAAGAAGAGATTCTGTTTTCGGAAGGTAAGTGGAATGGTTTGAAGACGGATAATCTTTCTAAATATATTTCCTTGATTAATGAAAATATGGAGTTTCATCCAAGAGATGAGTTGGAGGAGAATCCAAAATACAAACAGATAATTGCACAGGTAATACTTAAACATAAAGATAAATATTTTCTACATAGACAAGTTGCTAGGAGTGAGAAGAGATTAAATTCTCTTTGTCCTCTTCCAGTGGGTGGGCATATTGAGGAATTTGATAATACAGGTGAAGGGAACACGATAGAGAATGCTCTTGTTAGAGAGATGAATGAAGAGGTTTCTTTTGATGGTAATATATTGAATAAAGAATTTCTCGGTTTGATATATATAGAGGATGAGAATCCTGTTAATCGTGTGCATGTGGGGTTTGTATATATATTTGAGTTAGATTCTGATAATGTCCATACTAAAGAGGAGGGTTTAGAGGATATTGGTTTTGTAGATATTGATTATCTTAATGAAAATATTAATAATCTTACTTATTGGTCTCGTGAGATAATTTCATTTCTTAAATAGATGAAAGATTGTATTTTTTGTAAAATTATTTCTGGTGAAGTAGATTGTTACAAGGTGTATGAGGATGATGATGTATATGCTTTTTTAGATGTGAATCCTTTGAGTAAGGGGCATACGTTAGTTGTTCCTAAGAAGCATTTTGAGAATATTTTTGATATTCCTGATGATTTGTTGTGTAAGGTGCATGCTGTTGCTAAGAAGATTGCGGACAATATTAAGAGTGGGCTTAATCCAGAAGGTGTAATTATTCAGCAGAATAGTGGGAGAAAAGCAGGGCAATCAGTTTTTCATTTTCATGTTCATGTTAAGCCTGTGTACAAGGATACTGTTGTAGCATGTGATTCTGTTCATCGTTGTAAGCAGAGTGACGATGAGATGGCAGAAGTTTGTAAGGTTATTGGTGGTGTATAGATTTCTTGTTGTTTTACGAAATATACTGTTTAGTATATAATTTCCAACTAATATAAATTTATTTTAAGAAATAGTATGGAGAAAGAGAGGAAAGAGGTAACTATTAATCTTGATACATTAGGTGTACCCATTGCAATCATTATTGCTGCTCTAATCATAGCTGGTGTTGTTTGGATGACAAATAGTAAGAGGAATACTACTAGTTTAGGTAATGAGAGTAAGAGTGGTACTGTTACTCAGGATAGTGGTAGTAAGGAAACAGAGAATAGTGAGACTAATACCAACTCTGATAGTTCTAGTAGTAAGGGAGTTAGTGCTAGAGTAGATAATGATCCTTTTTTGGGTGATAGGAGTAAGGCTAAGGTTGCTGTTGTGGAGTTTAGTGATGCTACTTGTTCGTATTGTCAAAGGCATGAAGATCAGACACTTCCTGAAATTAAGAAGAATTATGTAGATACAGGTAAGGTTATTTATGTGTTTAAGGAGTGGCCTAGAGGGGATAATGGTTCTTTGACATACGAAATTGCAGAGGGTGGTATGTGTGTATATGATCAGAAAGGTTCGGAGGTCTTCGCAGAGTATCACAAGGAAGCTTTCAATATTACTAATATTGCAGGAATTAAGACACTTGCTACTAAGCTTGGTGTTGATGTTAAAGCTTTTGAAAAATGTATGGAAGATGGAAAATTTGTTGATGACTTAGATAGTGATAGGACAGAGGGTAAAAAAGTAGGTGTAAGTGGTACACCAGGGTTTGTTGTAGGGAAGTTAGATGCAGAAGGTAATGTTACAGGAGAGTTGATACCAGGTGCTTATCCATATAGTACATTCCAGAGTGCGATAGATAAGTATCTTGAGTAATTAGATAGTGCTTTGTATATGAATACCACCAGCGCAATGCTGGTGGTATCTATCCTGCAGGCTGAATCGCCTGCTATACCTAATGGAATCGCAATGTTGGTTGAACATCTTTCAAACGTTTACCGTGAGAATTGATATACTTCT
>JBMNPD010000021.1:0-15522 GCA_050943415.1 Candidatus Dojkabacteria bacterium | reverse complement strand
TTGAATTTAATCCAAAGAACTTTTCTGAAAAGCTGAGATACTTCCCTAAAAAGCAAGGAGGTATAATTATAGAGGTAAAAGAGGTCTTCTAGCCTTTATTTCTAGCAAATTTCTTGATAGAATTACTCCTGTAATGTACCTGTAGCTCAAACGGATAGAGCAACTGCCTTCTAAGCAGTAGGTTGTCGGTTCGATTCCGGCCAGGTACGTACTTCTACAACAGCTCTATCTTTCAACTCCAAAGTCTAAGTCTGTAAATGTTGTACCATTGTTCTCTTTCTCTATAGTAAGATTATGAGGCAAAGTACTTTCAATCCGCTTTTCTTCTGCTCCATTGTCAAAGCCTGAGAATATCGCAAGTATCAAAATGGCAATAGCCGCAAAGAACCCAACTATTACAACTGTTACAACTCTATTTAACGCATACGCAATATTTCTACCTACTTTATCAATAACCCACGAAGCAATCCAACCTGATACACCAGTAAGTCCAAGCATTTTTCTTAAAAACATATTAATAGTCCTTTTAAGAGATACTGCATAGGGAGCAAATATATCATAAATCTTATTTGTAATAATCTGCATACCTTTTCTATACGGAGCAAAAAGATTATTAAAACTCATTTGGCTTAAGAAATATGCAAACTTCGTAGTATCAACATTTCCATAAGGATCTGATGCTAATTTGAGCCAAAGGCTTCCATCAAAGAAAGCTCCTCTAATAAAATTAGTTGGATGTAAGTAGTAGAAACTCCCAAATAATCTACCTGCTACTGTATCTGCTGAAGCAAAAAAGGTTTCTCCTGTTTCTACTCCATGTTTCTTTACCTTAATTTCCTTAACTAATTCAGCCAAATTGGTATCCTCAGCAAAATCTTCCCATTTACCGCTAAGTAGAGTAGAACCCCAAGTCCCTGATTGTGCAAGCCATCGCAATCGTAGTATATCTGTTTCTATCCTAGCTCCAAACGGAGCTTTAGTAGAAGGATTGGTCATAAAAGAGAGACTATTTGCCCTTAGCATCAATTCGATAAATGTAGGATCTGTTATTCCATTTTTGTAAAAATATTCATTGGCATTTGCATAGTTAATGGAGTTTAAAGCCATAGTTTTTCCATCATTTATATGCATAGCAGCAATTCTGCTAGATTCAAGGTCTACGGCTATTTGATCTACTTTTATCTGTTTACCACGCAATTTACGAGTAACCAAATCGTCTAAGTCACTTCTAGTCAGTAGACCACTACTTGCCCTGATCATATTATTAATTTCAGCGTTAGTAAAAGCGAATCCATAAGAATTGACTATATTACGTATTTGATTACGTGTCGTCCTCCATGGTCTTCTATTATTTTGCAATTCATCAGCTATGAGATCTCTCGCACGAAGATTATCATCTATTTTCGCTTGAAGGATAGTCTTAATTTGTGTTTCTTTATCACTAAATTCCCCCTGAGTACGAACAATCTCCTTAATCCTTGCAATGTCGGCAGGATCAATTCTAAAAGATCTTACTCTCTTATCAATATCGCTCGATATATCTGCGAAATCTGCTCTGTACAAACCTAAATTGCCGGTATGCATTTCACCCCAAATCAATTTGCTTAAGGCAGTACTTCTATCTGTAGAAAGACTATTTCGCTGGAAGAAGAGTTTTGTTTGATCTAATCTCTTTCTCCTGCTAGGCTCTGTTTGTAAGTCCTTTATGAGTTTCTTTAAATCTTTAGTTTTGATTCCAGGGTTTGTTTTATGTATAGAATTAGCTAAAAGATCTACGGCTTCTTGTTCAAAATATTGATCTCTCATATATGATTCTATTTCTTCAAAGCTTTTACCACTGATTAGTCCTTTTCCCATTTTAGTAATATCTGCATTCTTTTTTCTATACTCAAAGCTTCCTTTCTCTGCACTAACAATCTGATCTTGAAGCACTTTACCAAAAAGTTGTCCAGCTTTGTATGCAGTTTGGGACGAAGCTCCAGAGTGTTTAGAGTAGAAAGAGATTAGAGCAGAGTCACTAAAGACATGTAATCCTCCGCCAACTCTGTACCATTGATCATTAGGAGGACGAAGTTCTCCTTGTTGATTGATTGCTTTACGCAAGTTGAAGCCAATTTTCCCAGTATCATCTAGACCATATTTCTTCATATTTCCTAATTTAACAGATGTTGCTTTTTCAATATTTTTATCAATATTAGAGAAGGACTGTTCAAGGGGAAAAATTAAGGGCTGAGTTCCTATTTCGACTAGGGCAGAGGAGTAACCACTAAATTGTTCACCACGCTTTGGAAAAGGTTTGTTCTGTTTACTTTTTTGAACTCCCCACAGGAAGTCAAAAACTGAATCATATATACCTTTTTCCTCTCTTTTCTTATTCATTCTTAACCAAACATCCCTCCAATTAAAGGTAATTTGGTTGCAGCTTTCTTAGTTGATTCTCCAGCTGCAGCCATTTCTTTACTTGCACCAACTTTAAGGAATCCGTTAATGACTCCAGGTATGTTAGAAGCGAAGAAATATGCTCCTATCAATATAACTCCTCTTATGTTAGCTATAAAAGATGGCCACAAAGACCCACCGTGGCCGAAGTAATTAAAGTCATCTGGAACACCTATTTCATATCCAAGATATACTGCAAAGTTAATAACTATAAATATTGCGGGAAACACTAAAACATTTGCAATAACAGATTTCAACCAGTTAGTAACCGCAGAAGAATTACCTGGAATAGAACCAGAAAGTATTTGTAGTGGACCAAGTATTACATTCAAAAATATTTTAATATATGTTGTAAACATGGTTAAAAAGAGTTTAAACGATGCATATGCACAAACTAGAAGAATTATGATGTTGTATATAAGTCCAATCACAAACGGAAGCATTATTCCTTTTAATACTAGATTCCCACCTAACTTTGCAAGCGCTGTAAGACCTGTAGCATCTGTAATTGGAGTTTTTATTGCAGTATTAAGTAAAGTTACTACTATTCCTCCTCCTACTATTTTTCCTACCTGTCCTATGAGTCCAGTACCTCCCTGATCTACTCCAGCCGCAGTATACATATCTTTACATTCATCCAAAGAGTCAAGTACACCTGTCCCTACATTAACTTCATATACAGCTGTATCCGTCATATTTGCTAAAGAATCAAGATGGATCACTTTGGCTGAACCTAAACTCTCTTGTTCTTGGGACGATAAATCTTGATTTGAAGAATAGAGACCTGCAAACATCTTATCTGAAACAATCATTATTGTTTTCCCTATATCCAAAGCTAAGCCTACAATAGCAAAACTAAATGTAACTAAGACTAAGCCTACAATTACTTGAGGAATAGAGTTACCTATGGAGACCAAAACTTGCCCACCTATCTTATTCCTAAACATAATCATAAATCCGATTACTATAAGAATAACAACATAAAATAGGTATGCAATATCCCTAAATTTACTCCATATAGGGGCGATATTCATTGCCTGCAAATATCCATAACCTGTGTCGTATTTTTTATAAACCAATTCACCACTTGTTCTTCCAAAATTTCTAATAAATTTACCAAGCGTAATTGTTCCTTTTTGTTCTTCAAGCTTATCAACTATCTTTTTCTCTATTTTTCTGTTGCATCTTTCTACTTTTTCTTCCTCATCCTTAATAAGTTTTTCAACAGGAGTCGCATAATAATATGTAAAAGATTTACCTTGATAGAACGCAGTATTTGGTTTAGATTTACAGCATGTGTCCATACAAGTAAAATAACTTGGTATTTCAGGACAATCCCCATACGGACAATCAACTACGTAATCTGTTGCTTGATAATTATTACAAGCAACTTCACAATAACTGTTACCTGTCGGACAATTATCCTCTGCCATAGTAGAGTTATTGTTCCCATACCCTGGTACAAATGTCTGTGCTAAATGATCAACAACATTAACAGTCGGTAAGGACACTAACATTGTAGAATTCGCCGTATCAAGAGCTCCCAATATACCTCTGTCTTTAAATAGATTTGTATTAGCTGCCATCTCCTCATCTTTTATACAAAAGATCTCATTTCCACCCAAAATAGAATAAATATTTACAAGAGACGAGAGGGTGTTTGCTTTTTTACTCGCATCAATACTATTATCCTTACCAGTTAATGCTTTACTCTCATCGTTAATACTCTTGTATGCCTCTTCCAAATCAATACAATATTCACCATCACTTTGCTCCTTTATATAGCTAACAGAAGTATCTTTTAGTTCTATACCGGCCATTGCAACAGTTGAGCAAGATAGTATGAAAGAAACAGTAAAAAGAGCAGCAAAAATCTTCTTTTTCATTATCTAAGCAGTATTAAATTTTAATTAAAGATAAATAATCATCAAAAGAACAAAGGTAATCATCAGTTACTGTACCAAAACATCTCACTTCCGATTTCGTCTTCAAATTATAATAGATATGAACATAATCCTCAAACATACAGTAACCATCCTTACTAGACACAGTACATTTTGTAAATACAAAATCTTTTTGATCTTTCTGTATACCAGACCAATTTAGCCAATTCTTACAATAGAAGATGTTTGCATTTAGAGATTCTGAATACAAAGATTTACATTCATCTATATTCCAATCAAAATAAACACTTTCATTTAGCAAACCTTTTACTTCATAGCTATTACTTGATGATAGTAAAGGTGTTAGTTCTTCTAAATTATATTCTGAATGTTTGGATACACCAAACTTCAAATTTTGATACATCGTGTAATACTGTCTAAAATTACTAATACTTGGTATATATCCTTTTAGATAATCAGATGTGTCTTTATCCGTATAACCATCTTTCCAATGATAGGGGACATATACTTTAGTTTTAGAATAGATTTTTGGAGTTGTATTCTCAGTCTTTACAATTTGAGGAGTTAATTCTTCTTTGAAAATCTTCTGTTCTTTTCCAATATCTAAAATATTTTTAGGATTACTTCTCGTTATATATTTAACACCTACTACTGTTAAACAAACAACAAAGACTAAAAGTATCAAGGTAAATAATTTCTTCATATAAAGATAATAGTATTAACCATAGCAAATAACAAGGGATTTTGTTAGAATACCGTATCTTGGAGAGATGCCTGAGTGGTCGAAAGGACTCGCTTGGAGAGCGAGCGTATGAGAAATCATACCGTGGGTTCGAATCCCACTCTCTCCGTCCCCTTATCACATCGTTACATTTTTCTTTTTAATAACTTATAATATACACAGTAAACACACTTAATTTTTGTATAAAATCAGAACTTTGAAAAAGATACATACTAAAGCTGTTTTCATTTCTTTAATATTTACACTTATCTGTGTTCTACTAATAAAAAGTGTTTCCTATCTTAATGTTGACTGGAACGAGTGGAGACAAGCTACTTGTATGCCAGACAATTCTTTCAATGAAAGAATTCATGACGGATACTTGAGACAACCTTGGAATACTTTCTCTTCTCTTTTCTATTCATTTGTTGGCATCTATATTATGTGCCTTCCTTCTACAAAAAAGAAAGCTGGAAAATCTGTAAAAATCTATGAAAACAGAATCATTAAATTTCTTTATGCATTTTCATTAGTAGTTACTGGCCTAGGTAGTGCTTTCTTACATATGTCACTAACTTTTGTAGGACAAACGACCGATGTAGTAGGTATGTATTTCATATCAACATTCATCATACTGTACGCTATCTTACGAAACAAAAACTCTACAACAACCACCTTTGTAATTTCTATGTTGTTATCAAATCTCATCCTTTTCATTCCTTTAGTTTTTCTCCCAGTTCTACGTCGTAACCTTTTCGCAGGCCTAATTGTAATAGGGTTAATCGTTGAATCTAAACTTAACAAACATAATAAAGGGAACCGTCCAGATCTACTAATAACTTGTGCAAGTATCATGATTTTTGGTCTCGTTTTTTGGATCTTAGATAATACAAAACTATTCTTTAATCCAGACAGTTGGTTTCAAGGACATGGCATTTGGCACTTATGTGGAGCTATATCAGCTTGGTTACTTTACTACTACTACGAACAAGAAAAATCTTTACAGTAGAAATAAACATATATTCCCCCTTGTTCCAACTATTACAAAATGCTACTATTTATATAGTTAAATTTAACAATATGCCTGTGAAAAGTTTTAAAGAACTTCGTGGGAACAAAACAGTAAGATTAACAGTACTAATAATACTAATCTTACTCATCGCATATTTCCTATATTCAGTACTCTAAACATATGAAAAAAATACCAAAACTAAAAACACTCTCAACACTAAGTCCAAAAACTAAAAATATTCTTAAATATGTCTTTGGAGGAGCATTAGTTTTACTAGCAGGTGCAGTAGGACTAGAAGCAACAAATAACGACTGGGATTTAGGTAAACTTCTTAAAGGAGAATCTCTAAAAGAAGCAAAAGTCAAAAGAGATAAATCTGGAAATGTAGTGACAGAGGGAGGCAAATATACAGACGAATACAACTGTGAAGACTTTGCAACACAAGAAGAGGCCCAAACATTCTACAAAAATGCAGGAGGTCTAAGTAAAGACACTAACCGATTAGATGGAGATAAAGATAGTATTGCATGCGAACATCTTCCTAAACAGAAAGAATAATGCTTAATATTCTTGTAATAACAATTTGCTTTGCAGTTTTACTTTGGTCATCAGATCTCTTTGTTAAACAATCATTAGCATTAGCAAAAAAACTAAAAATAAGTGGCTTCCTCATAGGATTTACTCTTGTTAGTATTGGTACAGCACTACCCGATATAACAATCTCCCTCTATTCCACAATTGTAGATAAAACTGATATTGCAATATCAACATTCTTAGGAAGCGCATTAGTTAATGTAACTCTGTTACTCGGAGTATTAGCTTTCTTTTCAAAATACAAATTACTTAAAGTAGATATTCAGAAAAATATACCTGTGACATTAGCTGGAATAACAGTGTTAACATTTCTTGTATTAATATCCAAGTACCAATTACACTGGTGGGCAGGAATTTTACTACTCACAACATTTGTAATAGGTATCATCATTGTAAACAAACATAATGAGCAAGTACTTCCAGAAACCAAAACAAAATTCAACATATTCATACTACTCATATCTTTAGTGCTAGTAATGACAATGGGGAAACTTCTCACAGATTCCATAACAACACTTGCAACAAATTACAACATAGAAACATCAATACTGGGATTCTTTTTAATAGGTATTGTCATAACCATACCTGAACTAACAACCTCCATTATTGCAATAAAGAGGGGAGGACTAGAATTGAGCTTAGGCAACATACTTGGCTCGTCACTAGTAAATATACTTCTAGTCCCGGGCATCGCTTCCTTGATTCGCCCCATAAACTTCACAAACTTCATAGGAGAGTTAATATTTCTGTTCATAGCCATACTCTTCTTCCAAATATTTGCACTACTAGGAAAGAAATACTACATTAGCAAACAAGAAGGGATTGTATTACTCCTTCTCTATGTCATATTCATACTCCTTAAGGGAATAGGAATTTAGAACGGATAGTAAGAGGAAAGAGGAAAATATTAGAAGACCTTGCGGTAAAGAGAAGAAATAATGATCAAAAGAACCAATTACTAAAACATTCACCAAAATAATAAAAGTTAGAAACGTAAACCTCCTAATATTTATACACAGAAATTTAATAATAATCCCCCAAAAAAGGAAGAAACCTACAATGCCTAACTCGCTTAATGAAAGTAACATTACATTATGAACAGGTTGTAATATCATAATTCCCCTTATACTCCTAGGAACAAACTCTGCCATTCCTTTTACAAAACCACCTATACCCATACCAAAAAAGAGATTCTTTTCAATAACTCTAAAAGATGCAATCATCAACTTCTCTCTTTCAACTAAGCTACTATCATCAGCATTAAAAATATTTGAGAATCTCTCAACTAAATAAAGTAAGGGCATAAACTCAAAAGAGAACATCTTTTTTCCAGAATATCTTTCATACATTTTCCAAAGAAAAACAGTTAGATAATTAAAAAGAAATAAACATATTACAATTCTTGAGAGAGTAAATAGTACGAAGATAGAAGAGAAAACCAGAATTAAGATACTTAAAAACTTTGTGTACTTACCACTCTTAAACATAGATGTAAAAGCGATAATAGAAGCAAGAAGAAAGAAACCAGCCAAAATATTTGGATGAGGAAAAGTTCCGTAACCTCTAAGAAACAACTTACCTCCAAACTCAACAAAGCTAGAACCACGCATACCAGAAACTACTTGTGATTCTCCTAAAAAAGTAAAACCTAAAGAAGCACCTTTCATCAACTGACTCCATGCGATTACTCCTTGTACAAAGACATTAGTTAACAAAATTAAAAGAAAAATGTTAGTAAACCTCTTGCTAAAAACTATTCTTCCATCTCTAATCAAAAAGAAAACGAGAAAAAATGAAAAAAGTACTCCAACAATTCTACAACTGTTTAAAAGAAACAGAATATCTAACCTCAAAACAGCCTGTACAACAAAAAATAGTAACAAAGAAATTAACCAATATTTCAATTTAACAAAAACTCTTTTAAAAGAAGAAAGACCATATGTAAATAAAATAGAGTAGAGGAGTAGAAATATTCCAACATCAACAATTGATACTGTAGGAACAAGATAATTAACTATCACACCATTCACATAAGGATCATATAGAAAGAATTTCGTTCCTAAAACTTCAACAGTACTTGGTAGTTGATAGGTGATATTAAACGGTAGGGTAGAAAATATAAACAGTAATGCTGCTAACACTCTATTCTTAAGTACAAAAGAGAAAAGAACATAGAATAGTAAAGCTACTAATATAAAAACAAACCTACCGAAAGACACCTTAACAAAAAGGAAACAACCTAGAAACAATACAATATCTAGAAGAAGAAAAGGTATATTCTTTTTACTAAAGATTGTTTTAAACATCAAACAAAATTATTTTAAAGGAGTTATCACAATATGCCTGTCCATACCTTCACCCTCACTCTCTGTTTTAATATCATCAAACTTCATTAAAGCCAAATGAACAATCCTCCTGTCAGAAGGCTTCATAGGAGGAAGCTCAACCTTATCTCCTAAAATTCTCGCATCGTCTGCCTTCTGTATAGCTAACTCCTCAAGCTTAGAATCTTTCTCTCGCCTGTAACCACCAACATCTACAAAAACTCTAAAATCAAAATCTTCGTCAAACTTCCTACTTAAAATAATCTGCAAAATGAACTGAATTGAATCCAAATGTCTTCCTCTATTCCCAATCATATATCCTAAATCCTCACCATTAAAAGCAACTTTTATGTACTTTATCCCTCCATCTGCATCTTCTATTGAAAACTCTTTCTCACACTCCACCCCTAAAAGAGAGCACAGCTTCTCAACTTCTCCCTCCACTATTTTAACTATATCTTTATCCTTCATAGATAAATTATAAAAATTTAAATCAAAATCAGGGCAGAAAACACATACCTATTCAATACCTCTTCTCTTTCTCTCCTTCATTATGGTAACAATATTCTGCACACCTTTCCTTGTCTTATCCCAATCCAAAATAGCATACTGAATCAACAACATAAAAGATTGAACTATCCAATATACACTCAAAGCCGCAGATGTATTTGCAGCAATAAATACAGTAGATACTGGTAAAATCAACATAGAGACATTTGTCATCTTCTGAGACATCTCTTCCAAACTCTCCTCCTGTTTATCAGACTTCTTTTTCCCTTTCTTCTTAGAACCGGAAGAGAACGAAGCAGGATCTCGCATAATCATCGTAAACCTAGACATAAGATATTGTGCAACTCCCACCAATACGCATAAAAGTAAATAGAGTAGGGAAACAGTTGCAAAACGCCCAAATTCCCCAGCCACCTGATTGTACGACTTTGTTAAATCCCACACCAAAAATTTATGATTAATCACAAAATCTCCTCCATTTACAAACCAATCCTTAATAAAAGGATAAATACCTGTCAAATTACCAGAAGAAACATTCCTAATTACATTCGACAAAACAGAAAGAATCAAAAGCTGTGGTAAATATATACCTAAACACCCTAAAGGATTATACCCAACCTTTTGGTATAGCTTAATCTGCTCTTGAGACAATTTCTCTGGATTATTCTTGTACTTCTTTTGCAAAGCCTCAAGTTGAGGTTTCAGAGAAACCATTTTTTTAGTCATTTCAGTTTGCCTCCTCATTAAAGGAAGAAGTAGAAGCCTGAAAATAACAGCTATAACAATAATAGCCAAACCCAAATTATTCCCTAAAATAGAGTAGAGAAATACAATAAAGTTGAGAGCTGGATAATAGAAAAAATTTCTCCAGATAAATACAAACATCTTCGTAAAACTAAATTCAAATATAAATTCTTTTGGAATATATCATAAATCTGACTCAAGGAACAGGGTCATACCTATCAGACTTATTCCAAGGATTACACCTCAACAATCTTTTGATCGCAAGATAAAGACCTTTAACAACTCCATACCTATTAATAGCATCATAACTATACTCTGAACAAGTAGGAACAAACCTACAATACCTCAATGTAGGAAATAACTTACCAGCAAATCCATGATCCAGTGAAAATGTCTTCTGATACAACCTTATCAAAAAAAGAAGAAATTTCTTAATCATTCCTTTTAAGACGAAATTATTTAAAACAAATCTTTTTAACCTGTTCACAAAACTCCAACTTCAATTCATTAAAACTCTCTGGAAATACAAACGCTATATATTCAAAACGATAATTACATTCATGCAAATTCAGTTCCTTAATACAATCCTGTGCAATAGCTCTTAACATTCTAGTCAACCTATGCCTCTTAACAGAATTGCCAATCTTCTTACTAACAACAAAACCAAAAAGTGGGGTAGTAGAAGAACCACCTTTAACTCCAATCAACATACCGTACTTACCCTTCTCACGAACTCCATTCTTGTAAACATATTGAAAATCTTTTGCAGGTAATCTATACCTTTTGGGCATCATAAACCTATTTAATTATTCTTATGTTTCTTTCTAAGAAGAGAATACTCCTCTGAGACAGAGTACTCTTTCTTTCCCTTTAACCTTTTTCTTTTAATAACTTTCTTGCCACCAACACTTTTCATTCTGGCTCTAAAACCAAGCTTTTTTATTCTTCGTAAATTGTTTGGCTGATATGTTCTTTTCATAAAAATCCTTCTAAATATATCAAATCAAGCCGATTATATCATACCTTTGAGACAGTAACAATCACTTGTTCCAACAGAACAAACTAATCACTTTTAACAAATTTTTAAGAATATATAGGATACAAACACATCATAAACCACTAGCACAATAGACTTCTAAAGAATATTTCATTTAATAAAAATTATCCACTAACAACCCTCTAATATAAGTAGAGAGAAAATAGAGCTTTTGAAATTCGCTTTCTGACAACTTTTCATTAACATCAATACAAAGATATCCACATTAGAAAAAAAAACAATATAATGGAGCAAAGTCCCAATCGACCGTAGACTGCCCTCCCGAACTGCCTCATAAAATTAACTTAAATCTGTTATGCAGAAAGCAGACTTTGGAAGATATTTTGACAACTTAGAAAATGGTCAGTCATCGACAAACAATATTGATGTTAATGAACTATGGAAGATTACTAAGGAACATTTAAAGTTAATGATTACAAATAGGAATTTCCTCGCAATCTTTAGTAACGCATATATAGAAGACGTTAATAATGGAGTAGTACAAATTTCTTGTGATTCTGAATATAAAAAAGAAAAGATTCTACGTGACTATCAAGCTTCTTTAAAACAGGCATTAAATAAAGCAAGTGGGCAGAATTTTGAGATAGAAATAAACCTAAGGGAGAATAATTATTCTAAGAAAGAAACAAAGTACGAATATCATAACCCTAACACACAAACCCTTTTCTCTGAAGTAGAGGAAAAGGAAAGTAATATTGAAAAAAAATTAGAAGAATCGTATCTTAATCCAAAATACAGATTTTCAAATTTCATAGTAGGTTCAAATAATAGACTTGCAGAGGCTGTAGCTCAAGCAGTTGTTGAAGATTTAGGTAAAGCTTACAATCCTGTATTCTTCTACGGTAGTACTGGTTTAGGTAAAACACATCTCATGCAAGCAATAGGAAATGAAGTAATACACAAAGATCAAAATAAAAAGGTTGTTTACATCTCAATAGAGCAGTTTCTTAATGAAATGGTTGAAGCTATCAGAACAAAGAGAAATGAGGATTTTAGAAATAAATACAGAGCAGTAGATCTCCTAATTATCGATGATGTTCAATTTGTAGAAACATATCCACGAACACAAGAAGAGCTTTTTCACACTTTCAATACACTGTATCAAGCAGATAAACAAATAGTTTTAGCATCAGACAGACCTCCTAAAGAGATTAGAAATATAACAGACAGGTTAAGAACAAGGTTTGAAGGTGGAATGGTTGCAGATATACAAGCTCCTGATTACGAAACGAGAATAGCAATAGTAAAACAACTATTAGAAGAAAAGTCTCTACATATTGATGAGAAATATATAGAGATGATTGCAAAAAATATAGAGAATAATGTACGAGAATTAGAGGGAGCTGTCACAAAAGTTGCTTCTTTGTTTAAGTTAGGAATAAATCCATCTGATGAAGAAGTTGCAAAGATATTACAGATAGATATTGATTACAAAAGAAAAAGAATTACACCAAGTAAAGTAATTTCTGTAGTAAGTGAAGTTTTTGATGTAAAACCATCCGATATAAAAGGGAATAGAAGAACTGCATATATAGCCCAATGTAGACAGGTCGTTATGTATATTCTTAGAAAAGAGTTAGAACTCCCACTTGAGAGAGTAGTCAGAGAAGTAAATAGAAAAGACCACACTACAGTTATTCATGCTTTTGACAAAATAGAGAAAGAAAGAGGAAAGAATAAGTCTTTAGATGAAAAAATAGATTCTTGTATAAGATCTTTAAAATCTTAAATTAAATTGTGGATAATTATGTGAGTAAGTGCAGGATATCTAATGGAAAACTTTTATACATCTCCACATCAAAGAAACATAATATTTACGTAAAAATATTATTAAATCAACAAAACTTTGTTTTTAATAATCCACACAGGTACATAACTTATCCAAAGTTGTCCAAGTAAAATATCCACATACAAAATACCCTCAATATCAACACTTTGCTAATTCTATTAACACTTTTGAAAAGAAAGTATACACATACACATTTGAAGAAGAAAACTTACTAGTAATAATAGAACTTTAATATTTACAACTAGGTTATCAACATATCCATACTCCCTACTACTTAAACTAAAAAATGTATAAATTAAAAATATAATAGAAGATACAAATAAATAAAATTTTCTGTATAATTAAGATAGAAACATTTAAAAAACTGCCCAATAATTAAGATTAGCTGTATAAAACAATTATGAAGTTCTCTTGTAATCAAGATACATTCTCTAAATATCTAAATATTGTTAGTAGGGTAGTAGCAACAAAATCAGGATTACCAATATTAAGTAATGTTTCTTTTGAAAGTAAAGATGGAAAACTTATCCTTAAAACAACAGATTTAGAATTAAGTATAACTACATGGATAGGAGCTGATATCAAAGAAGATGGAGTAGTAACTGTTCCAGCTAAACAATTAGCAGAGTTTGTAAACTCTATTCCTGAAGAGAAAGTAGATATTGAGGTTGAAAAACAGAATTTCAATATTTCTACAGAGAATAACTCAGCTAGTTTTAATACAATGCCATCTGAAGATTTTCCAAATATTCCAACAATTGGAAAAGATAATTCAATTGTTAGAATCAAAAAGGAAGATTTAGTTACTGCAATAGAGAGAGTTGCCTTTGCAACTGCTACTGATGATATTAAACCTGTATTAACAGGAGTTAAGATAGAGATAGAAGATGGAGTAATTCATTTCATAGCAACAGATGGTTTAAGACTTTCTAGACAGAGTGTGAATATAGAGAAGGGTGCAACAAAGAAGAACTTCTTAGTTCCAGTTAGGGCTCTTTTAGAACTTTCATATATTGTTTCTTCATTAGATACAGATGAAGAGTGGATCAATATCTATACTATTGATGACAAAAATCAAGTTTTGTTTAGATTTGCAGATGTAGATCTAATATCTAGACTAATAGATGGAGAGTTTCCAGAGTACAGACAGATTATTCCAACAGGATATAAGACAAAATGTATGATTCAAAAAAATGACTTTGTTAATTCTATTAAAATCATCAATATCATTGCTAGATCAGTTCTTGGAAACAAGATGATTTTAGATATATCTTCTACTGCTGGAAAGATATCACTATCAGCTGTTCAAAGTGATTTAGGTAAGAACGAAAGTAATATGTCTTGTAAAATTGAAGGCGATGATATTAAGATTGCTTTTAGTGCCAAGCTTCTTAACGATGTTCTTACACATATAGATAACGAAGATATTGTATTTGAATGCTCAGAATCTACAAGACCAGGTGTATTTAAAATAGATGGAGATGATAACTTTATCCATCTAGTCATGCCTATGATGCTTTAGACTTCTTAGATTTACTCTTAGCTTTATATCCTACACCATGTACGGTCTCTATTATATTTTTGTCCTTAAGCTTATCTCTTAACCTATTTATATGAACATCAACAGTATTCGAACCTATATACTCTCTGTAGTCCCAGACATGATCTAAAAGTTCACATCTTGAAATAATTCTATCGCTATTTCTAACAAGATATTCAAACAAATCATACTCCTTCTTTCGAACTTCTATTTCTTTTTTCCCTTTATATACAGCCCTATTATCAACATCAAGAACAAATTTACCAATATACAAATTCTTATCAACATAACTAGAAGGTCTTCTAATTAAAGTTTGTATTCTTGCTAAAAGTTCTTGTATAGGGAATGGATATGTTAGGACATCATCAGCCCCTTTATTTAAAAAACGAACTTTTTCTGTCCAATTTCCTTTATTACATACTCCAAGAACCTTCATATCTCTCTTTATATTTTTAATCTGTTCTAAAATCTCACAACTTCTATTCTCACCAAGATTAGTATTCAGAATTACAAAATCAAAAATTCCTTTCTTTAGTAACTTTTTGGATTGAAAAGTATCATCATTAAGAGTTGTTTTGTATCCATATGAATCAAGAGTTTTTGATAAAACCTGTGAAAGAGTAGAGGTATTCTCTATAATCAAGATATTCATTACTAAGTAATATGTAAAAATTTAATGGCATAATATTAGTAATGAAGTAAAATCTGTTTAAAACCTAGAGCAAATAATATTATGAAATATCTCTTTACAAACTTTCTTCTACTACTTTTCTCTGTAGGATTTTTGTACTACTTACTGATGAATCATACTTTTTTACCTTTTGATGATACTGGTAATATAAATGTCTTGAATGTTGTTACAACAATATTTCTTCTGTTCTTTATTAC
>JBMNPD010000019.1:0-15781 GCA_050943415.1 Candidatus Dojkabacteria bacterium | reverse complement strand
AAACCTTTTGTACAAAGCTTAGAAGAGTTGTTTTCTAAAAAGCGATCAACAGAAGATTTTAATCGTATGTTGTTTAGCATCTTTGAGACCTACAAAAAAGACAAAGTATGTCTAGAAATAATTGTTGATATAGAGAGAAGGAAGGATGAGTTTCTTGCTTTTCAGGGGTACTCTAGAGCTCCTGTAACAAATAATTTGATAGAGTGTTTCAATTCACATTTAGAAGATAGAGTAAAATCCATACGGAGTTTTCAATCTTTTAAACATGCACAGTTATGGTTAAATGGTTACATTTTAAAGAGGAGATATACAAAATTTACTAGTTGTAGTGGCAAATTTAAGAGATTGAATGGTAGATTTCCTCTAGAATTTACAAAAAGGGACGATGTTGTTTTACCAGACTTGTTCTAAATTCCAACTGTCAAATTCCGAACGGTACCAAAAATGGACTTAGCCGGAGTCGAACCGGCGCTCTTCTCGTTGCGAACGAGATGTTTTACCAACTAAACTATAAGCCCAGAACTACCAAGTGGTATATAACCTTGGATTAACCTGAGTTCCAAAAGCACTACCTCTCCTAACCTCAAAGTGTACATGTGGACCAGTAGACCTACCAGTAGACCCCATCTGTCCAATCACCTCACCCTTAGCAACAGCCTGACCAGACCTAACATAAATATTTTTCAGATGAGCATACCAAGTTGTATACCCATTTCCATGATCAATCTGAATAGACCAAGCATAACCAGAACCACCGTATGTACTACCAAGAGGAGGACAAGAACCACCACAACCTGCAAAAATAACAGTACCACCAGCAGGAGCCACCAAGTTCGGCAAAGCATTGGAAGCTATATCTATCCCTCTATGATACGAACTGTAATACTGAGAAATCACACCAGCACCACCAGCAACTGGCCAACCAAGAAATTTTCCAACATTAGGATCTCCAACAGCAGAGCTACTCTGTGCCTTGTACTGGTTACCAACATAGAAAGACGGAGTAGAAGCATATGTAGGCTTCTGTACTACAGGAGCAGGTTTCTTTCCATCAGGAATAAAAATTTCTTGTCCAACTGTCAATTCAAAAGGATAGTCTAACCAGTTTGCATCTACAATAGCCTGATCATTTGCAGAGTACTTCTTTGCCAAAGTGTATATAGTGTCACCCTTGGCAACCTTCACCAAAACACCATTACTTCTAGGAATCAACAACTTATCACCCGGCTTTATATAACTCTTCTCTGTCATATCATTAGCCCAGAGAATCGTCTCAACAGTTAAACCATCATAACTAGCAGCAATGGAACTTAAAGTATCACCACCTTTTACAATATATTCTTCATCTGATCTTCTAGCTCTATCTTTAGGTATCAAAGTATTAACAGTTGAGTTAACACCCATAACATCTGTCTCATAGACTCCAACTCTATCTATCTGTAAATTACTAGCACTAGTTATTACAGGCTTACGATATACATACGAAATTACAAGAATAAACCCAACTGCTCCAAATAGAATCTTTAATGCTGTATTCAAAAAATCCCCTCTTCCCCAAAACATACCCTTTGTAAAAGTATTCTTAACTGTATTAAAAGAATCAAACAACAAATCAAACAATACAGAGAGAAGAATAAATATAACTCTAAGCCTATTATATATATAGCTAACAAACGAAATCAAAAACTCTAGGATAGTGTTCTTGTTTGACTGATCAATATAAAAATCATGTAGCTTTCTCCTAATCTTTCTGTACAACCTACCCTCTTCAATATCATCATTTACAAAAAGATAGTTGTTTTCTGAACTAACCTTCTCCTCATTCTTCGATGCAACATCAAGATCTCTAAAGCTTAACCAAGATATTTTTTTGTTTTCCGAACCGCTACTTTGTTCCAAAATTCAAAAAGCTAACAAGTAATAGATTCATTATACCAATAATCTAGGCCTCGTGGAGAGTTGCAAGGAATTCCTCGTTGTTCTTTGTTTTCTTTAACCTGTTCACCAAGATTTCTGTAGGATTCTCATTAGCATCAAGAACTTCTAACATTCTTCTCAATCTCCAAGATTGATTCAGAACATCCTTACCAAGAAGAAGTTCTTCGTTTCTTGTACCTGAACTTGTTACATCAATAGCCGGATAGATTCTCTTGTTTGCAAGACTTCTATCTAAATGAAGTTCCATATTTCCTGTACCTTTAAACTCCTCATACACCAAGTCATCCATTCTACTACCAGTATCAACAAGAGCTGTTGCAATGATTGTAAGACTACCACTCTCTTCAAAATTTCTAGCAGCACCGAAGAACTTTTTTGGTGGATACAAAGCTGCAGGATCAAAGCCACCAGAAAGTGTTTTACCAGAAGTTGGCATAGTAATATTGTATGCTCTAGCTAACCTAGTGATGCTATCCATTAGAATAATTACATCATCACCCCACTCAACCATTCGCATAGCTTTCTGCAATGCCATCTCAGCAACCTTACAGTTCTGCTCTGGCAATTCATCAAAGTTTGAAGCATATACCTCACCTTTAACAAATCTCTTCATATCGGTAACCTCTTCAGGTCTCTCTCCTACAAGAACAACCATCAATTTTGCTTTAGGACAATTCTTTGCAATACCATCAGCAATGTCTTTCAACAACCAAGTTTTACCTGCTTTTGGAGGAGAAACAACCATGGACCTCTGTCCAAAACCAATTGGTGAAAGCAAATCAATCATTCTTGTAGAAATGACATCCTGAGTAGTTTCAAGCTTAATCTGTTTGTTTGGAAAGATTGGTGTAAGCTTTCTGAAGTTAGGTCTTTTAGCAGCATCTGCAGCAGGCTTACCGTATACTGTATCGACTCTCAAAAGACTCAAATACTTCTCTTTGTCCTTTGGTAATCTTGCTGGACCTGCAACCTCATCACCTGTTCTCAAGCTAAATTTCTGAATCTGGGATCCGGAAATATATACATCGTTATCACTTGGAAGTAGATCCTCTGTTCTTAGGATGCCATGAGAACCATCTTTCATAACTTCTAGGATACCTTCAACAAAAACAAAACCTTCTTTATCTGTAGACTTTTTCAAGATCTCTATGATTAGTTCTCTTTTTGGAAGTTCTACAAAATTTTCTATTTTAAGTGCTTGAGCTTCTGTTCGAAGTTCTGCAAGAGTCATTGACTCATACTCTTTAATCGTTTTAGTTTTTTTAACCATGTTTTCTTCACGGGAATTAATTTATGGGCGTTTAGCCATATCTGATATTTAAAGTATATTGAATTAGTAAATAGATGTCAATTCTCAAAAATCAGTTATGAAATAAAGAAGAAGGGATCGGTACTGCCCCAACCGACCCCGGTTTCTTTCTCTCCTTTAGGGAGAAAGTCTCGAAGAACATCTAGGATGTTTTCCCATCTTCTTCTCTCTTGAATCTAGAATTATATTGAAGAGAGAAACAGACGAGTATCTTAGACTTTTCCATTTGCCCAGTTGTGCTTGTAACACCCCAGACAAAGGGAGAAATCTAAGATATCCACATCCTTTTAATGATCTGATATAAGTATATCTCTACACAGGATAATTGTCAAGCCTATATATTCTATCCACAACAATACTGCTTAACCAAAAAACAGGTACCTGTGCTGTCTTTCTACTGTGCACAGTTGTGTTTGTTACGAAAGCTTCACGTATGTCTTCTAAGTTACATATCTTGTGGAAAGTTGATAAGAAAAAAATATGCCCGACAAGCAAATAGAGTCCAAAAAGGACCATATGTGCTCGTCAGGCCTTTAAACAAATTAAAATCTATTTAGTTAGATTAAATAAGCAACAAGATTGTCGTCAAAGTCGGGAACATGCCTCTCTAACCACCAAGCAATCTCTTTCAAGCCAGTCTTATAATCTTTTGCACTTTCTGTACGAACAACTTTATTTTTTAACACATCCCGAGCAACAAATACCCATTTATTACAATCTTCTAAATAAGGATACAAGAAGAACCCTACTTCTAAGTAGGAATGGAATTTCAACTCCTTTTGTGTATTTCCCTCTAAATACAATGTCAACCGTTTAACTCCTTTATCATCATAGAGGTCAAAGCTTTCATTGTTAACCAAATTGAAATACGCACTCCAACCAACAGGTATTTTTACCTTCCAACATGCAAACGAACTAAAATTTTTATCTATTACAAAACCCTTCCTTTTCATGAAAGAAGTCTCCTCTACTGAGGGAACATCTCTCAAATAAAAAAAACCTTCCTCCATGTCCGACAAAACTTGTTTCCACTGGTTCATCTCTGCTTCCATAACATACTCCTTTTAATTTGTTTTCCTTAATATCTCATGACATTAAGGTTTTGAACGAACAAGCCCGAAGGCCAGATACGAAAGTAATTATATCAAAAACAAACACGAAGTACTATAGGGACGATGTTGCTAAGGAAGGTATTTTTAAATATACGACTATGGGCCACACAGTTGTCATATCGAAGTAACCCTCATAATCTTCCTAATATTAACCTTCTTCGAAGACCCAACCTTCATTCTTCCAACTATAAGATTCTTGTATCCACTCCTCTCTGCCTCTTTAATTATCGCATCAATTCCCCAAGTACCCCTAATCTCACCTGTCAAACCGACCTCACCAAAATATATAACATCCTTAGACAACACCTTGTCACTCACAGAAGACTTAATAGCAGCACAAACCGCCAAATCAATAGCTGGATCATTGATAGTCAACCCTCCTACTACATTCACAAAAACATCCTTGTTACCCAGAAACACACCACCCTTTCTAGACAATACAGCACAAAGCATATCCAACCTTGGCTTCTTTATACCATTAGCAACCCTTCGCAAAGGACCACCCTCACTCTCCCTCTCAACAACCAACGCTTGTACTTCAACAAACACAACCCTAGATCCCTGTAATACAGCACCTATAGCACTACCAGAAGAATCAGAACTAGATTCCAAAAACAACAGAGACGGATTACCAACCTCAGAAAGCCCATCACTACGCATCTCAAATACCCCTATTTCATTTGTGGAACCAAACCTGTTTTTCATTGAACGAATAATCCTGTACTGATTATATTGATCACCTTCCATATACAAAACACAATCAACAATATGCTCAAGCACCTTTGGACCAGCTATATCCCCACCCTTGTTAATCTGACCTACTATGAAAATTGGAGTACCTGTCTGCTTAGCCACACGAGTAAGCATTGCTCCAGAAATCCTTACCTGACTAATACTTCCAGCATACCCACGCGACACAGCAGATGAAATACTCTGAATAGAATCAACTACTACAAGCTCAAACTTTTCTTGCTCAATTAGAGCTACAATACTTTCGGCCATAGTATCCTCTGTTACAATAAAGCCATCAACCTTACTTGCTGCCTCCTTACCAAGAATTCTCTCCAATCTAGAATTAAGCTGAGCAGGAGACTCCTCACCACAAACATACAAAACCTTACCTTTCTTCACAAAATTTACAACCACTTGCATGAGAAGAGTTGATTTACCAACACCAGGCTCACCACTTAGCAAAACAACCTCACCCTCTACCAAACCATTACCAAGTGCCCTATCAAACTCCTCAAACCCTGTAGATATTCGTTCCTTTTTTAGATTCTTCTCCTCTTTCGACCCAATATATTTATTCAACGCAATAGCAGAAGCCTTTGTAACAGGTTTAGATTCAGAAGTAGATTGTATAGTATCCTCAAACTCCTCCAATGTCCCCCATTCGCCACAGGAAGAACACTTACCTGACCATTTGAGGAACTCTGCTCCACAGGCAGAACAAACATATTTCATACTAGAGAGTATACCACACCAAAAACCACCTCAAAGGTAGATGTACATCTACCTTTGAGGCAGTAGTAAACCCTTAATCCAAAGGGCCAAACCAACATTATTTAAGGAAATTTTAACACACTACGAGGTATATTTACTTAATGACCATCTTACCTTTCCGCATGACAACAAGGATCTTCTCAGGCTCTTTCGCACCTTTCTTAATATTGTGAGTTAATAAATAATCTGCTAATAAGTTCTCTACACTATCCTGCATAAACCTTCTTAAAGGTCTAGCCCCATACTCTTCACTAAAAGCTTTCTTCACAATATACCCTACAACCTTTTCATCAAGCTCTACACAAACACCTTCCTCAACAAGTCGCCTATTCAAATCATTTACCAACAATTTAACTATTTCTCTAGCATCTTTTCGTGTCAAAGATCTGAAAATCACTACATCATCTATCCTGTTAATTAACTCAGGTCGCAAAGAATCCCTCAACTCATTTAACAAAGTCTCTTTCATCTCCGCATACGCTTTGTCAATCTCCTTATCACTCCTCACCGCACTCTTCTCCCCAACAAAACCCAATACTCTATCTTTCTGAATCTCCTCCGCCCCTATATTCGAAGTCAAAATAACAACAGTATTTTTGAAATTTACTCTTCTACCTCGACCATCTGTAAGGTGCCCATATTCCAAAATTTGCAAAAGAACATTTAACACATCAGGATGTGCCTTTTCTATCTCATCAAAAAGAATAACAGAATGAGGTTTACGTTTTACTTTCTCCGTTAGCCACCCACCTTCTTGAAAGCCGACATATCCTGGTGGAGAACCAATTAACTTAGAAACACTATGCATCTCCATCATCTCACTCATATCAATTTGAATCAGGTTATCCTCATCTCCAAAAAGCTCTTTACTCAATACCTTAGCTAATTCTGTCTTACCTACCCCAGTTGGTCCAAGAAACAAAAATGAAGCCCACGGTCTATCAGCATTTATGATTCCTGTCCTCGCCCTCTTTATGGCAGAAGCAACAACAGAACACGCATCTTCCTGCCCAATTACCTGTGAATTTAATGAACTTTCCAATTTCAAAAGAGATGACTTCTCTTTACTTCCCAAAGTGTTTAAAGGAATTCCTGTCCATTTAGAGATAACTACACGAATATCTTTTCCTGTTATCTCATTCTCCTTACTAAACTTCTCTTTCAAAAACTCCCTCTCCCTCTTTTTAATTAACTTCTCTAACTCAACTTCTTGCTCCTGCAACTTTACTGCTAAATCCATATTTCCTCTAGCAATTTCCTCTTCTTTTTCAAAAGAAACGACAACCATCTGATCTTTCAATACAGCTATATCACCGTAATCTTTCTCCACGGACAATTTCTTTGAAGCTGCTGCTTCGTCCAGCAAATCAATTGCTTTGTCAGGTAGGTATCTGTTGGTAACATATCTTTCTGACAAGGTTACTGCTAACTTTACACTTTCTTCACTTATCCTAACTTTGTGATGTTTCTCTAGGACTGGCTTAATTTTCTTTAGAATTTTAATAGAATCGGGTATAGAGGGTTCATTAAGGAATATCGGTACAAAGCGTCGTGCTAAAGCTGTATCTGATTCAAATGTTTTACTGTACTCTTCTGTTGTAGTTGCTCCTATACATCTAAAGTCACCTTGCAGTAATGCTGGTTTAAGAACAGATGCTATATCTGGTGAAGGTCCAAAACCTCCTGAGCCCATGATTTCGTGAATTTCATCTATGAATAGTATGGTATCTCCAGATGCCGTAATTTCATCAATAATAGAGAGGACTTTTTCTTCTACATCTCCTCGCATTTTGCTACCTGCTATGATTTCAGCAACATCTAAGGATACTATACGGACATTTCTTAAAGATGGTGGTACTACTCCTGATGCAACTTTTTGTGCTAGGCCCTCAAGTAAGACTGTCTTTCCTACTCCTGCCTCTCCTACAACTATCGGATTACTTTTCTTTCTTCGACTTAAAATATTTACAAGCTGTAATATTTCCTCATCTCTTCCAATAACTGGGTCAAGTTTTCCCTCTCTTGCTAACTGTACTAGATCTCTCCCCAAATACTCCACTATCTTAAATTCACCATCTTCAGGACTTACCATTTTGGGTTTTACAAGTACACCTATGGGATATATGGCAACTTTGTTTAAAGCTTTTCTGTATTCTTCAGCTGTTAATCCTAAACTTGCTAGTTTTTTTATTTTCCTAGAGCCACTTTCTAGTATTGCTACCATTAGATGTTCTGTTCCAAAATATACATGGGACATTTTCTGTGCAATAGCAAAGCCTTTTTGCAATATATCTGTTGATTCTTTAGAGAATTTAAGTTCTTTAGGAGATGATGTATCTCCTACTATCTCTATGTTTTTCTTTGAAGTAAGAATTTCAACAACAGAAGACGGAGTAATTCCCATACTGTCCAACGCTTTTTTACCTAAAGCATTGTCATTCAAAACGATACCTATGAGCATACTTGATGGAGAGATTTTCTTCTCTTGTAGAAACTCTGATACTAAGGATGCTGTTCTTAATGAAACAGAAAGATTTTCACTCATTCTGTCAAATACTGATTTTTCTTTCTTAGTTCTTTTTAGCATGAAGAGATTATACTATATATTCAAAAGAAATTGAGGATTAGGGTCTCTTTACATTATGAATACACATAAGTAGAGAGACCCTACAAACAACAAGAATTATTTTATTGCTCGATAATCTGCTGAGCAATATCAGAAATATTTTGCCAATCGATTAGGCTGTATTTTACTCTATATGGAAAAAGAAACCAATTTTCGCCCAATTCCAACATCATCTTCACAAGAAGAGTAGGACCTGATTCTTTCTCTATTTTGTAAAAATAATAAAGTATACAGCCTGGGTAGAATGTCTCCCCGATATCTGCGACATACCTAACGTCTAGCCGCGATCGAAAAGAATGCATCTCTTTTGTCATTTTTTCTTCTCCTTTTATACGATTTCTGTTTTGTTTTTCTCAGCATATGCTGAATACTATTCTAAAATGTAATATTTAGAACAAAATACAGCATATGTGAGAAGTAAAACAGATAGAAGATATATAATCCTTTGTTGTTAATGAACTGTATATCTATATACTAAGATATATGAGATATCTACGCTCATTATACTACACTATAGGTTATATCTCAATCCTATATATACGTGATTTCTATTCATGGCAAAACCTATTAACCTTAATATTCAACAAAAAAGAGACCCTTTCTCTCGGATCTCTTTTCTCAATCAAAATCTTTACTATATATTACTCTTCCTTCAAACCAATCTCTTCATCAATTGCTGTATCAACTGCTGATGCTAACTCTTCCTCAGACAAAACCTCTTTCTGTTCTTCTACAACTTCTTCTTTCTTCTTACTCTTTGAAGACGAAGAACCTTTAGCTGCTTTCAAACTTAAACCTAAGTGTCTCTCTGTTGAAGAGATGGAAAGAATCTTTACATCAACATCATCTCCTACAGAAACAATATCTGCTGGATCTTTTACTAACTTGTCTGAAAGTTCTGAAATATGGATCAATCCATTTAATCCATCACCAATTCTTACAAACGCACCGTAAGGAACAACTTTCTGAATCTTTCCTTTAACAACATCCCCTATCTGATACTTAGCAATAGCTTCTGCCCATGGATCTTTAAGCAATCTCTTAATACTGTAAGCTACTCTTTTACCACCATCAGAAACACCGATAACCATGACATTAACCTTACTACCTACTCCATATATACTACCGATATCCTCAACCTTGTCCCAAGAAAGCTCTGAAAGGTGAACAAGACCTTCCAATCCTTCTGCATTAACAAAGATACCAAATGGAGTAATTCCACTAACTGTACCTTCGAGAACATCTCCCTCTTTAACCTTGTTAAGAGTTTTCTCTCTCTGTTCAAGATCTCTTGATTGTGTCACCATCTTCTCAGAGAGAATAATTCTGTTCTTCTCTCTATCTAATTCAATAATTCTTGTTTGAATTTTGTCTCCAACTAAAGAGTTAAGCCTCTTCTGAACCTTAGAAGAAATATCTTTTCCAACCTGCCTAACACCATTTAGATATACTCTTGATGCATCTAACTGAGATGTTGGTATGAAGCCTCTGACATCCTTTCCTATCTCAACTATTAAGCCACCATTGTTTGCTTCTACTACAGTAGTTTCAACAATATCGTTATCTTTCTTTGCTTTCTCAAGGGTAATCCAAGCACTTGCTTGCTGAGTTCTTCTAATTGAAAGAATTAACTGTCCTTCATCGTCTTCAGGTTTAACAACATATACCAAAATTTTGTCACCGTTTTTTAAATCTCTCCAATCTAAAGTATCACTTTTTAGTTCTCTTCCAGCAACAATACCTTCAGATTTGTATCCTATATCAACGATTACCATTCCTTCACGAACATCAACTACCTCTCCCTCAACAATATCACCTTTGTTAAAGGTCTTTACTTGATTGTCTTTATCTGAAAGAAATGAATCTATTTGTGAATATAGTGGGCTGTTTGTTTTTTTGTTTTTGTCCATAGGGTTATCCTTTGGTGATGCCTTCTTGTTAGCTAGATAGACATACTACTAATATTATGTGCTAACGAGGAGAAGTATATCATGTTAGATGATATGTAGCAACAAAGAAGATTACTTTCTTTTAACAAAGTCTATTTCTAGATCTGTATTTAAAGCATCAGCTAATTTAGTTAGCTTTGCTATAGAGACATTTCTTTTTCCACTCTCTATCTCACTTATGGCACTTCTAGGAATACCAGACCTAGTAGCTAACTCATACTGCGATATTCCCATTTTTTTCCTAGCCTCTTTCAACCTTCTTAAAGCAATTCTCTTCTCTGACTCTTTATGAATTCTTTTTAGTTGTTCCTCCGTAAAGTTTTCTTTTTCTAATACCTCCCAGGGTATTAGTTTGCCTTTGCCCATATTTTTGTATATTACAAATTATTTAGTTTTATTTTTTGCCTTTTTCAACCTCCTCAAAGCTATTCTCTTCTCTACTTCTTTATTAATCCTTTTCAGTTGCTCTTCTGTAAAGTTTTCTTTTTCAAATTCATCTAAAGGAATTAATCTTTCTTTTTTCATGTTGCTTTAATAACTAATATTATTTCTTCTTTTCAAAGCTTTCCGTATCTCTCGTAAAGGTGTCTTTTGTGTTTTCTTCTTAAATCCTGAAAGTACAACTACATCTAAACCTATGTAACAATATATCATCCTGTATATCTCCTCATCCTTTATCCTCATCTCATACAAATCATATCCTTTTAATTTCCTAGCATCAGGATATGACAAAGTTCCAAGGCTTCTTAATTCATCTATTAAGAAATTAATTTTTGCTTTTACCTTATCAGGAAAAAGAGAATACTCTTCTTTAGCAGAATCTAAGGTAAATATGTTTCTTTTTCTTGCAAAGCATTGTCTCATATATGCGACATACTGTCAAATTACATACATATATGAAAAATATACATTGCAAAAATGAAAATATGATGAACTCTGTTATTAACTAGACAAACCTACTGATACCCCTCAGCTTGCAATTTGTATGACTTACTGTACACGCCATTCTTTTTCAGAAGTTCTTCATGACTACCCTGCTCCACAATCTTCCCTTTCTCCAAAACAAATATCCTATCTGCATTCCTTACCGTACTAAATCTATGTGAGATAATAATAACAGTCTTTTTGTTAAAAAAGCTATATATATCATTAAAAATCTTGTACTCAGAAACAGCATCTATGGAAGCAGTCGGTTCATCAAATATTACCAAAGGAGAATTTCTGTAGAAGAACCTAGCTATAGCAATCTTTTGCATCTGTCCTGAACTTGGACGAATCCCACCTTTAAACTTCTCACTCATAACCTGGTCATACTTCTTCTTGTACTCCATGATAAATTCATGAGCATCTGCATGTTTGGCTGCCTCTACAACCTTTTCCTCGTCAACAACTTCCATAGGCTTACCCAAAACAATATTCTCCTTCACTGTAAGATTTGGATAGAAGTTGAAATCCTGAAAAAGCACACCCATATTCTTGTACCAATCATTTATTGACAGATCATTAATATTTATTCCGTTAACCAGAATTTCACCTTCAGTAACTTGATATATCCTACAAAGAAGCTTAACAATAGTGGTTTTACCTGCACCATTATGCCCAACCAAAGCTACCTCTTCTCCACTCTCAATCTTAAAGTTTAAATTTTCAAAAATATATTTCTTTGATCGTGGATATTTAAAGTATACATTTTTAAATTCGATACCTGGAGGAGTATCTAAATACGGTAGTTTAATGTCACCATCTTTCATAGCAGGCTTCATCTCAAACACAGCAATTAAATCTTTCATCTTTAGAGCAAATTCATTCATAAATGAAACTGATTCCAACACAGAATCTAATGCACTAGTAAATGTATCCAGCGATTTTATTTGGAAACTAGCTGTACCTAATGTTATCTTTCCAATAATATAGCTGCTAAATATTATTACATACCCTACAATTCCAACTAACATATCTATTAGATCAAGAAAGAACATAATAACTAACCTTGTTCTCATGATTTTTAACAAGCCTTTATTAAACCATTTAAAGAACTTATCAAATCTCTCACCAAAGAATTTAAAACCTCCAACAATACTAATCTCCTGCAACATCACAGGATTCATTAACCAAGATATATTCCAATTTGCCTTCCTCCTCTCCTCCGTATTGTCAACATGCCATCTAAATTCCTTCTTCATAAAGTGATTGTTAGGAATAAATCGCAATACTGTCACAATAACTAAAACAGGCACCATGTATGACATAAAAGACCAAATTACCAGACCAGTAACTATCATACGCACTATATTAGAAATAAATGCAACAGTATCTTGCAATGTCACAAATGTATCATAAATCCACTGAGTAGATCTTTGCACTTGATTTTGCACAGTAGGATTTTCAAGAGTTTGAATACCTATACCGTTAAGCTGTTTTGCCAAAATTATATCCAATCTGTTTCGAGAGATAGTTCTTAAGCCATTTCTACTATATGAATAAATACTCGGTAATATACTTCCTCCAAATATATAGTACAAAAGTAGAACTCCAATATATGGTAAAAGCAGAGTTAGATCTTTCTCTTCTGTCCCAGCGATAAATATTAATCTATCCATGATTTTTGCAAAGATTGCAGAATATACAAGACCTTTCAAGTCCTGCAAAATTGTTGTCAAAAGAAGCAAAACTGTCATTGTTGGAGAAATCTCCATATATATCTTAAAAATCCATTTCAAGGTTTTCAAGAATTCTTTAGGTGAGAGTTTTTTCTGTTGCATATGATAAAGAACATAATACCACATGGGGTCTATTTTAGACTAGCCCTAATAGTAATTTTCAATATCCTCCGACAGAGAGTATTTTAACAAAGGCATCAAAGCCGTTGCCGACATGGACTCTTGGAATCATAAACTTATGGATATTAGATATATCTATGTTTCTTCCACAGGAAAACCCTGTTAGATAACCAGCAGCTTCAGCAATCGGAAATGCTCTAGAATCTGCAACACATCCCGGATATGCAATACTGGTAACAGTTTTACCTGTAATTGATTGTAAAACATTTTTACTTTGAACAATCTCTGCATTAAGCTGTTCTGTAGATACTTTTGTTAAATCAGGATGCGTTTGTGAATGCGACTGTATATCCATCCCATTATCAGCCATCTCTTTTATCTGTTCTCTACCAAGATACAGTCTATTTGATATTACAAAAAACACCCCTGTCTGCCCGTATTTTTTAAGAATAGGATACGCTTGTGTATAGTGAGATTCTGTCCCATCATCAAAAGTTAGCATAACCGTCTTCTGTTCAGGATTTTTACCAGATGAAAGTATGGTGTTAAACTCTGCTCCATCAACTGTTTTGTAGTTCTTCTTTGTCAAATATGCAATCTGCTTTTCAAATTCAAATGGATTTGTATACAGTCCTGCTACAAATTTATTTGTACTATTAGTTGTAGCAATATGATGATACATCAGTACTGGTAATCGTACTCTTCCAGAAACTAAAGCTGACCTTGGATAATCATACGCTTCATCAAAATTGCTATCTGAAACTTCAGGAACGAGAGGTATTTCTTCAATATATGGTGATACCGCAAGAACATTTTCATCTTTTACTTTAATACTCTTTAACAAGAATTTAGAGGGTTGTATGTTGTAGTCGAATGAAGATAGAATCTCTTTAATACCAGACGGGTCATTTTCTCCTGTATACTGCCTTTTCATATACCCCCTGAGGTATGCGAGTTGCTCTTGTAATTCTGTTATTTCAGAAGTGTTAATATGTTGATCTGAAAGATTTACAATCAAATACTCTGTAGAGTTAATCATCTCTTCCAACAGTACCTGATCCAAATCTAAGTAAATCTGAGATTCGATATTGTTACTATGACTATTTTGAATATTTACATCTATCTTTTTTACAACCTCTATATCATTCTCACTCTGTAGATTCAAAACTTTCTCAAAAACATCCTCTCCCTCCCTATTTGTTAGAAAGCTATCAATTCCTATATAACTATTTAGAGCATCAATATTCTTAAGCTTGTTATTAACGACATATTTAGAAGAATGCAATTGTGGTATATTTACCTGCTTTAGTAAACCTATACACTCCTCATACTGGTTCTTACCTAGTAAAACTTTACATTCATTTACAGCATTAGTAGTCTTTCGTACTTCACCTTTCTGTGTCAGAGACAGTATTTGAATATATCTTAACTTACTTGATATTAGATTTAGTTCTCTCAGTAACTCTTTTTGCAAATTGTTCTCTATTACATTTGACTTAAATCTCTCAACAACACTTTTGTAGTAAAGAGAAAGTGTTTGATTTGTAAGAAGAATCGGTGTCTTAGTAGCAGAAAGTTTTAACATTGTATTACTAAATGTAGTACCATCACTATTATCTTCTACTACTACTGTTTGTCCATATCTGAGAAGCTGTACCCTATTCTTCTGAGATATATTAAATTTGTTGTTTTCAACTACTTCTAAATAGTTACTTGGAAATATTTCCAATTCAGTAATTTCATTTTTATCTGTCTGTTTCTTTGATTGCTTTGGAATGTAGTTAGAATATTCTAACTTAGCACTATTACTGCTTGTATCAAGAATATGCTTTTTAAGAATGAGGAAAGAAAGTAAAAGAGAAAGAATTATTAAAAGTGAAATAACGAAAAATTTTTTGATATCCAATTTCTTACTTTTACCCTTTTGCATACTGTAATTTTACTATGCAGACACAAAAAAAAGAAGTGGTTAATCTATCCTGTTTGACAACATGTTAATTCTTATATAATTTAGGCTTGAATAATGACATAATATGTACTATGGTATTACATAAGCATAGCAAATGCTTTGAGTTAATATTGGTTATAAAAAACATGCCTGTTAAAAAAACTGCCAAATATATTGGTTTTTCACTAGTAGTATTAAGTGTTACCACCCTACTACTAACAGGTATTCATTCATTCAGATCGTATGCTGATAACATATACAATGTAACAAAGATTTCAAGCGGTCTTACAATTGATGGAGCAGATACTGTTAATGAAAATACAGATTACTCCTTTACTCTTACAAAGGACAATCCAGCAGAAGAACTTGTATCAGGTTTTGTTGATATAGAGAATGCACAATATGTAAACTTTAATACACAAGAACTATCTTTAACTCCAAAAATCTTCCCTACACATGCAGGTACTAAATCAGCCCCAAAGGTAACACTCTACTTTCTACTTCTAACTGCAACAGTTAAAATGTAAGTATGAGAAACAAACATCTAACTGCTGCAGACAGAGGGGCAATTGAGATATTGCTCAGAGATAATTTTAACAAAAGTGAGATAGCAAAG
>JBMNPD010000020.1:0-15551 GCA_050943415.1 Candidatus Dojkabacteria bacterium | reverse complement strand
CTGATAGTACAAATTTAAGATCCATAAATATAGCATATATGAGAAATTTTCTATTTCTAAAACATCCCAGACACTCTAAAGTCATCATCTAATACAAATATCTTTTCTTTCTTAATAACACTTCTGAGAAACACATATAATAGTTTCGGTGTTTGATTTCTTTTATATAAATATATTCCTCTCAGAAAGATAAATATATTTTTTAACGAAGTGAGATGAGAAATCTTAACATCCTTTATTCCATTACTAATATACTCTTTCATATTATCCCACCCTAATACCTCATCAAAAACATAAACATCTGGATATTTTATAGAAGCACTACATCTATTAGTTAAGAGTACTTTAGTAGCATTTGGAGAATTTCTTACTAATTCTTTATATTTTTCTAATCCAGAATTCAGTATTTCAGATTTACCTGTTACAGGATTATCTTGTACTAAAGTATCATCTAGATCAAAATATATAATATCATACATGGAAAGATACTAACTTTTTGCAAAGTAACAAGTCAAGTTAGAAGCTTTTTAATATTACTTTTCATCTAACAGGTTTATACCAATACTCCCATCTGGAAATTCCTCTGATTTATATCTATCACAGAAGTAATACTCTGGTAATTGAGAAAGAATCTTTGAGTTAGTCAAACCTCTTAGTTGATGGTCACAATTAGGAATCGTATGTATTTGTATATTACTTACATTAGTAGCGTATGAAGATATATATTCTAATGTATCTGGAGCTATTACAACATCATCAGAGCCTTTAACTACGAACAAATCACCTGTATATGAAGGTAAGTTACGTTCTATCTTATGTCTAATATCTTCTATATATGGGTTTATGGCTAACACCTTCTTAATCTCTGGATACTCCCAAGCTGTTAATACAATACCACCTCCTCCTGCTGAGAAGCCCATTAACCATATATTAGGCGTATCCATACCACATATATCTTTCGAATGTTCTAAGGCGTAATTTACAATTGTTCTAACAGTCAATTCATACTCTCCTGGTCTATCATTTGGCATTCTTAGAAAAGACGCAATGTCTTTTTCTTGTATATAGTTCCCTAAATTAACATACTTATTCAAATATCCTTTAGCAGTACCTCCTGCACCTGGGACATTGATTAGGATGTTACCAGTACTTGTCGGATGATACTCTACTTGTATATCCCACCAATCTTGAAATTGTATAGTATCTGTTTTAAACATTTGCTATAAGGAATTATATTACAAGTATCAAGCTTTTAAATTCTCCACATTAACAAATTAAATAATATAAATAGTTTTACTTATTACATCTTTAGATACTTACAACATTTCTAATGTTTTGATCAGCTTATAGCATCTTAAAGTATTATGAAATATACTTAGATTATCTTGTAGTACTAAGATATCTATACACCTTAAAGGTAGTTTTTAAATTTATTATTAACTTACTCATCTTCTCCGAAAAGCTTTTTATATTCTTTCTCTGTTAAAGATGGTTTAATGTCTCTCTTGAAATCATCGAAAGCCTCATCCAATGAATCTACAGCTGAATGAATCGCATGAGATGTTTTTACAGAACCTGTTTTTTCTTTAATAATTCTCGCTGTGTGAATCATATTAACAAGCCATGCAGCCGCTTTTCTACCTTCTTTATTTGCAGTATCTCTGATTGCTAGTAAATTTCCCTTTTTTCCTGATTCATAGTACCACTCATCTCCAAATAAAGGTCCTACAAAACTATTTTCCTCTCGCAATTTTTTAAGATAAGCACTTGCTTGTCTTAAATTAAATTTCTTAGTTATAAAATACTGAGCCAATTCACACTGTTTCCATACTCTATCTTCTTCGGTAATATCACAAACATTACCTCTTTTAATCAGATCATCTATATTCGTTAGTAAAATAGCTTGCGTATATGGAAAAAGCTTATTGTCTACCAATTCCTGAATTAGTGGAGATACTCCATCTACGTACTTTATAGCATCACTAACTGTTTTACGGCTTCTACCAATTCTCCTAGCAAATTTTGTCACACTCATTTTCTTACCTTCATTTTCTTTTACTTTTTTCATTCCATGCCATAAATTAGAAATAACTGCTGCTTCTTGAGCAGGCGTCATTTTATTTTGTAAGTTTTCTGTAATCTGAAGTTCAACAATCTCTTCTGGAGTTAATTCTCTATTAGCTATACGAACCATAACAGGTATTTTCTTTTTCCCTTCCTTTATTCTAGAATAATTAAGCAATTTAATAGCCATAAACCTATGCTGACCTGCTATCAATATAATACGCTTAGAGCCATCTTCTAATGTTTTTTCGTACCCTAAGCATGATTGCAGTTGACCATTAGTAGCAATACTATCTGCTAAGGTTTTAATAAATTCTTTGTCAAAAGGACGAATATTATCTGCAAGATTCATATCGTCTGTATCCACCATAACTGTTTTATATTCAATAGAATTATCATCAGAATCTGTATCTTGTGTTGGTTCAAAATCTAAATCTTGTATCATTTCCAAATATGGATCTTCTGTCGTTCCAATAGCAGTATTTAGTGTTGTTTCAAAATCTGTTTTTTCAACATTACTTCCTATCATGACAATCTCTTAATAAAATATTATCGGATTATACACCATATCTTATAAATAATTCTTCTAGGTTTCAATAACAATAAAAGAAGAATATATAACAGTAATATTTAGAATAGGTTAGGATTTACTTTTTTAACAAAATGATATGTAAAAAAAAACTTTTCTTTGGTATTATATTAGAATGAAAAACAACAAAAAGACCATACAGTTCTCTATACTAGTACTCGTAGCAATATCGCTTGTCATATCAATCTCAATACTACTCTACAACAACTACCAAAAAAAACAACTCGAACTACGAAAACCAACTGACATACAAATAGCTAATACTACTCCTACATCAACAGAAATATATTGGAAAGTACAGCCTGACGATCTCTACACACTCTCCTACAAAGAAAAAGAAAGCACATTACCGTATAAAGATATAAAAGATTCAAGCATATATCGCGACAATATATCTTCAAAATATGTTTACAAGATAGATATAGAGAACCTCTCGCCAAACACAGAATATCTCTTTAGAATTAAAACTCAAAAAGATATATGGTCAGAATACTCATTTAAAACAAAAGATATTGAGGATGAAATTCATATACCAAATATAGTTACAGGTAAATCTTCACCTAAGAGCTTCCTTCTTGTTAACATAGAAGAAGATACTTTAATGCTAAATACCCAATATCACGGTACATACGCTTTTGACTCACAAAACAGAGAATACAGCATACAAAATTATGCTGATTACACTCCGCAAACAGAACTCAACAAGAGATTCTTTACAATGTTAAACTTCCCTGTACACGCAGAATCAGGAGCAAACTGTAAAACAAATGTAAGAATAAAAAAAGAAGCACCAACATACTCTCCTCCAAAAGTAACTGTTGAACGAGTACTCAGGACTTGGCGAGAAAATTGTCCTGGAGGATCATATGCACAAGAATGCTACGAGGATGTATATTGTAAATCACTAAAGGCCGGTGTACATCCTGCATTTACATTGGCTCTTTGGTCTCACGAATCAGGAGGTAGTAACTACGCTGGATTCCCTGGTGTAGAGGTTGAAGACTTCGGAATACACGGACTTGCTTCAGTACCCACCAAGGATTTTACTGCTCAGATTGAATGGTTTCTTGAAAGAATAGCTACAGAGGAATATATAAGTTCATGTGCTCCAAATAGTGATGATGATAAATTAGTAGTATGGGCAACGAAGTACTCCACAGGCAAATGCGACAAAACAACAAAAGTTGATCTTTTTCTCACAGAGATGACAGATGTATATTTTTGGTATACCTCAAAAACATTAACATGGCCTTTTACTGTGACACCAGTAGAAGAACCATGTGAGTACGATTCAGCAACAACAAACTCGCACTACAATAACTGTGATACTTCTAAGACTCCTTCTACACCTAGTACGCCAAGTACTTCTTCTACCCCAAGTACACCATCTACGCCAAGCACACCATCCACGCCGAGTACATCATCAACACCCAGTTCTTCCTCTACATCTTCATATCCGACACTACCTACACCAGGCCCAAAGGATGGCAGTAGAGATGAAATGATTGTTACTGATACAGATAGATACTGTTTAGATGCAGATGGATGTCAATGCCTCTATGATATGAACAATGGAAATGCCGGATACAGGATGAACATAGATTTTGGTTACGCATGTACACCGGATAGGCAATCACACAAAATAGAACCTGTATGTTGCCAGGTAGGCACATCAACATCACTTAAGATGCCATATGATTGTAACGGACAAATTAGAAAAGATATTGCGAACAATCTCTGCTACACAGAAACAATTAAATACGATATAGAACAAGGAGTAAACTTTATAACAGCAGCAGAAATACATGACAATTCAAAAAGCATAATATCAACTGCCAAAGGTCTAATTGAACACTCAAATAACAAAATTATTGCAGTAGGCAAATTCTCAAACAACACTTGGATAGACATCGTTAAATATGAGAATGGATCAATAAACGGAAAAGATTTCGCTTTAGAACCAGGTGAGGCATATTTAGTAATATCATCCGAAAAACTTACAATATCAGCAACTGGAAGAAAGATAGAACCTAAGAAAGATTTAGACACTCTTATAGGATGGAACCTAATACAATCCTCTGCACTAATCAGTAACAATAGCACTTCTACCCAAATATTAGAAAATGACACAAATAACAATCTGCTACAAATAGCACAATGGAAAAAAGATACAGGAAAATTTTCATATACTCTTAAAGATTCTCAAAATCAGATATACGGAGACGAAATTGATATATCAACAACAGACCCTATCTTTGTGAAATTAAATAATTAGATCAAAAATATATTAAAATAATTAATAATTAAGCCATATGAAAAAAAATCTAAAAAAAGTATTACCTCTTCTAGGAATAGCTATTTTACTAATGATAGCCCTTTCATTTCTCCTCAGAAGTAATTACAAGAAAATGAAAATTGTACAAGAGATGCCTCTTGATGTAGTTGTAACAAATATATCTACAGTTGATGCAAGGATATACTGGAAAACAAATACTAAATCATCATACAAACTACACTACAAAGAATCAGAGTATTCAGGTGTTTATGATTATGCTGAAGATATAACAATGTATGGAGATGAATCAACTAAACCATTAATATACTCAGCTAAGATAGAGAAATTAGAACCTAATACTCAGTACGAATTTAGAATTTCATCTTCAAACAACATGTGGGAAAAGAAATATATCTTTGAGACCGCAGAGATTGGAGAGAAAATAAATTTGCCAAAAACAATCACAGGTAAAGGAGATTTAGAATCCCTCTATCTACTTGATTTAGATGGAAGTAGATATATGTTTGACACTCAGTATCACGGTACATGGGCTTTTGATTCTAGAGATAAAGAGTTTACAGTAGAAAAGTATGCTACATATGCACATAAAGATAGTAAGATGTCTTTGTTTAAAAACAAAATTGTTACAAAGCTACTTGCTCACGAAGATTACAGAACTAAAGATGGAGTAAGAGATGGAATGTTAGTAAATGATAGCAACCCAATTAGACACTGTGCTGACCCTGATGGATGTGTATGTATTTTTGGAGATCAAAATTCTACAGATAGGAAAAATATAAATATTGGAGAATCATGTTCTAAAGATAAGAGTGTTGCAGACTCTATGAAATGTTGTAGATCAGCAGATGGTCAGACAGTTAAATGGATGAATGCAAAGGAATGTCTAAAGGTATCTACTAACAAAATTGATGTATATGAAGAACAGAGTAAGTGTATAGAGAAAGGTACTTTTACTTCAACTCCCACTTCAACATCTACGCCTTCTCCGAAAGCTGACGAAGCTATACCAGGATTTGATTCTAAGATATATGCTAAATTCCCATCAGACGGTTATGCATATGATGCTGAAGACATATTCTTTAGATTAATCACTGGGGACTACAAACATAAAGATAATGATGTAGATACTAACCTTGTAAATGAAGCATGGAATTGGAGAAGAGTTTGTAAAGATGTAGATGGATGTCAATGTCAATATCCAGATGGTTCCTCTATCAATGTATCTGTAGGTGAGACATGTTTAAAGGACAAGAAAAAAGAAGACACTATGGAGTGTTGCTTGTATGAAAATAAAACAAAAAGATCATATATGAAAGTTAAGGAGTGTATGCAAAAGAATGGTTTTGAGATAATCGAACAATCTACTAAAGAGAAGTGCGAATCAGAGTTTGTATGTTGTTCTTTAAGCGGTAATCTTAAATACAAATTAGATATTAATTGTCAGAAAGCAGGTGGAGTTTCAATATCTGGTGTTACTTCACAAAACTGTAAGGAGCAGGCAAAGGAGATAGTCATATCTAAGGGCATAAACTTCATAGAAGCCTACTATATTCTCTCTGCAAATACCCCTATTGGCACTGCAAAAGAATTGATTGTATTTTCGCAAAACAAAATTGCTTCTGTAGGTATATTTAGAAATGATAAATGGGAGAAATTGGTAGTACAAGAGAATGGAACTATAAGTGGAGAGGATTTTCCACTCATAGCTAATGAATCATATTTGATAATTGCAACAGAAGAGGTAAAAATTCCTACTTCCATAGTAGTTTCTCAAAAGAGTATTAATCTCTCTGACTACACTGGCTGGAACTTATTTGCATCATCTTCTGTAACTAATTCATCAGCTAAAACTTCAGAGCAAATATTTGAAGATCCTAAATATAATAATGTAAGACAAATTGCACAGTGGAGTTCAGAATCATCTAGTTTTAAGTACGCTGTTAGAGATATTGATAATAATCTTTACGGTGATAAATTGACAATTACTGATCAAGCTGGCGTATTCATGAAGACAACCAAGTAATAAACTTTTGTCATACACTTACTCTAGGTCGTTGACAACATTAGCACTCTAGGTTATACTTTGCTAAGTATTTAAATTATTATCATAAAACATATATGAAGATCGTAAAAAGAGGTTATGGTAATAGAACATACCAGCCAATAAGATCAATTTTTGATGATTTCTTCTCACCAACAATATGGGAAGATTTTCCAGTATCTCAACCATACTCTTCCCCAGCAGCTGATATATGGGAAGATAAAGATAATGTGTTTGTAAAAATAGCATTACCAGGTGTAAAGAAGGAAGATATTAAAATAACTATCCATCAAGATAACATAGCTATATCTGCTCATACCAAAGAGAAAGAAGAGAAGAAAGAAGAAGGTAAGAGGTATTACCTACAAACTATGGAAAGCTCATATGAGCAATCATTTAACTTACCTACCAAAATAAATCCAGATGCAGCAGATGCTGAATTTACAGATGGAGTATTGGAGGTAAAATTACCTAAAGCAGAAGAAGTAAAACCAAAAGAGATAGAAATTAAGTAGAAGTTTTACTTAATGAAGCTGATAAAACCCTCGAGAAATCGGGGGTTTTCTTTTACCTAGCATTCTTTAACAATTTCATTAGAAGATTACCCTCCTCTTTTGTAGCAAATCTTGGTTGCAAATTACGATCCATATATATCGGAGTCATCTTAGTCTGAATATACTTACCATCATAGAAATAGTTAGACAATATTAATCCTTGCCTTGTACCTATCCACATATACTGATCAAAGAATAGATTTCCTAAACCGTAAAAAATCATTCCTCCATTGTACGACTCAAAAGTCTGTGGTTGATGAGCCTGTGTACCAACTACAATATTTGCACCTAAATCAACAGCCTTTCTAAAGACAGCCTTCTGATCAGGATTACTAAGAGGCTTGTAACAAATAGGATAAATAACATCAGAAGCAGGATAACAGTAACACTCCTGAAACTGAAAAGAAACAGTTACAACATCAGCATTCTTCTTTGCCTCTTCAATATCCTTTTTCAACTTCTCCTCAGAGTACCAGTTAGCACCAGCAGTACTCGTACCTGCCAAAGCATGTACATTGTTGTATAAAGTATCGTAGTAATTGTAACCAAGAAAAGCCAATTTTGTACCATTAACCTCCTTGTACAAAATCTTACTAGCATCCTCCTTGTTTAATCCACCACCAAAATAATCCATTCCTAAAGCCTTGTACATCTCAATTGTTCTAGTATTATTTGCACTCCCATAATCATTGTTATGATTCCCTGTAAGCTCAACAATATCAACACCACTCTTTTTCAACACATCGATATGTTCGTCTTTGGTACAAAAACTCATACCACTACCAGCTGTACAATTTTTTGCAAAAGAAGCCTCATTCGAAACATGAGTTAAATCAGCATCAGCAAGAAATTCTCCTAACACATCAGCTGGATAGGTTGTACTCCCTACAGCAACCATCTTAGAGAGAAGTCCACGACTAATTGCTACAACTCCACTCATATTTACTTTAGCTATTTTCTCTTCATCAATACTTTTCTTACATATACTTACATTTCTCCTAATTACATCTAAAATGTACTCATCTTTAGCATCTACATTGGAAACATAGAAATCAAAAGATATACTACCCTCCATATTATCTAGAAAATACTTTCCATCCAACTCTACAATCTTGCTCTCATACCCAATATCCTCAAATTCTAACAGTGCAATCCTTTCATCATTCTCTTGCAATCTACCAAGCAGAGTATCATATGAATCTAAAACCTCTACCTCAACTCCGTATTTTTCTTTCAAAAAACCTTCAAACAGACTATTCAGTACATATATATTTTTACCTTTCAATTCCTCTAACTTAACTGAATCTTTCAAAGAGTATCTATGTACAACAGGTATTAAATCTATTGAAGCAAGCTTCTTAGAATCATCTTTACTCTCTGTAGACAGAACTAAACCTTTTTTTTCTACAAACTTAAACCTATTCTTTTCATTAAACTTAATACTTTCCAAAGAATTAACAATTTCGTTCTTAAACTGTTCTGAAACAGTTCCATCAAAAGAGACGTCGAACGTTTCGTACTTCACAGTATATCTTCTAAAACCAAGTAAATCTGTAAATATTACCAAAGGATTACTTTTATCAACTATCCAAACAAAAAGAAAGGAAAACAAGAGAGCGAGAGGAATAAGTTTGAAAATAGAAGGAAATTTCGATTTGCTTTTTGTTTTACTTTCCATTACTATTCTCATGATGACCATAGTACCATGAAATGGGTAGTAAAGCATACACCCTGTACACTATAGGTCATATATGGTATAATGTAGTTGTATTGCTAAATTAATTTTAATAGCAAACATATGAAATTCTTGCTCTTAAAAAGTAAAAGATTACTAGCAATAGCAAGTGGAATAATATTTGCTGGGTTACTTGTTGTAACCTTTTCTGAGAAAATGACGATGGAGCTTGCAGAAGCACATCAGACTGAAAATATTACTGATTCTGTACTCTCTGTTACTGAAGTAAATATTCATGAAAATATGAATGTTGCTGAAGTAGAAGTGGAGGAAGACCTTGGTTACATCCCAGATGCTGACCAGGTAGAAAGAATACGAGTTTACCTTGCAAACAGAAAATCTCCTCTTGCTGATTACGCATTAGAATTTGTAAAGGCTGCTGACCATTATGGAATTGACTACAGACTTGTAGCTTCTATTTCTGTTATCGAGTCAGGTGGTGGTAAACACTGCTTTAAGCCTTACAATGCTTGGGGATGGGGTAAGAAAGGTTTTGATAACTGGACTGATGGTATCTGGACAGTATCAAAAGGTTTGGCTAAGTATTACCAAAATGGTCTTACTACACCAAAACTAATTAGTACTTACTACTGTCCTTCAAATGCAACAAACTGGGGTAACAAAGTCCAGTTTGTAATGAATGAAATTGCTAAGTAACTTTTCAAAGGCCTAGTATATACTAGGCCTTTTTTTTATGATTCCAAAAATATTCAAATTCAAAAAACACCTCATCACATATCTATGCAAAGAAGAACTAAAGATGCTTCTTAATGAGATATTCTCAGAGGAAATATATTCTGTTAAATTAGATTCAAAAACTCCTACTATCATAGATGCAGGAGCAAATATTGGTTTAGCTACAATCTACTTCAAAGAGAAATATCCTGATTCAAAGATATTAGCTTTTGAACCAAATCCAAATACAATTCCCATATTAGAGGAAAATATTGAGACAAATCGATTAAATAATGTACAAATTTTCAATGTTGCTTTAGGAAAAAAGAAATGCACAAGAACTTTCTTTATAGATTCTTCAGGTAATTGTGCTTTTTCTACTTCTAGTTTTCAGAAAAATGCATGGAATGGTAAACAGAGAACTCTTCCAATAGAGGTAAATGTAGAGAAATTAAGTGAATATATTTCAGAAGATGTAGATCTGGTTAAGATTGACATAGAGGGAGCAGAGGCTGAAGTTTTGGAAGACTTAAAAGTTAATGACAAGCTAAAATATGTTCATAATATTTTAATAGAGTATCATCCCAACAAGCACATATCCTTAAACAAGCTAATATCTAACTACCTTGCTGATTTCAATACAGAGACAAAAGAGTTAGGAGAAGGTCTAGTCCTTATACTGGGAAAGAAAAGAATACAAAAAAGAGAGCACCTTACTTCTATTCCTGTTAAATATTTTTACTAATACATTCGCCAACTTCTCACTATCATGCCTAACTAAACTCCTTACAAGAACATCCCCCTTATCTCTCTTTATAGTATCACTAGCTACCAAATCCTCTCTAATCACAACCGACTTTCTGTTACTATTTAAATCATCTTTAATTAAATCCTCTCCATCTTCTAAATACCTCTCATACGCTTTCTGTGGAATATCTCCATTATTTATCAAAACAAAATCCATTCTCCTACCAACATACGACTCAACAACCTTAAGACATTCACCTTGAGTCATACCTCTTGTCTGACCAATCTTACTCATTAAATTAGCAATATACATAACCTTACCTTTAGATTTCTGAATAGCTTCAGAAATACCATCTACCAAAATATTTGGAATCGTTGTTGTATAGATATCACCAGGCCCAAGAATAATATAATCTGCCTTTAAAATAGCATCTATAGCATTCTGCGTAGCCTTAGCAGGAGTATCAAGAGACATCTTCGTAATATTCTTGTCTTCACTAGGCTCATCAATCAAATGCTCTCCTACTATACTACTACCATCATCATACTGAGCAACCAATTTAACCTTATCCAAAGTCACAGGAATAATATCACCCATCACTCCAAACATATTCTTAAACATCTCGATAGATTCAATCTCTGATCCCAACGTATCTGCCATCGCTATCATCAACAAATTACCCAAAGTATGCCCTTTTATACCCTCACCACTTGCAAATCTGTACATAAACAATTTCCTTAACACCTCATTATCCCTGTCATTAGCAAGAGCAAGTATAGACTTTCTAACATCACTAAGAGGAAGAAGACCAAATTCATCTCGTATAACAGCATTACTACCTCCATCATCCATCATTCCAACAATCACAGAGAGATTTAAATCCTTACGCTTTTTTAACCCCTCTAATACTACAGAAGTGCCTGTACCACCTCCAATTATTGTAATTTTCATCAGAGAAAGTATATCACCTTTTATGGTATAATACGATAATAAAATAATTAGGAAACAGGCATATGGCACTAAAGATTGGTTCTAAAGTTTTCTATCCATCACATGGAGCAGGAAGAATAAAAGATGAAAAAGACATTGAGTTTGACGGCCACAAAAAGAGATATTTTGAATTTGAGTTAATTACAAATCCATTAACTATTTCTACCCCTGTAGAAAACATAGAATCCTTAGGAATAAGACCTGTTCTTTCTGTTGATAAAATAAAGGAAGCAATGAAAATCTTGAAAAAGACCCCATCTGTTGATCCTAAAATTAAAGATTTCAACATAATGCTTAATATTTTTAAGGAATTAGAAAGTAGTTCTGACATTAACGATTCGATAAAAATCATACAGTATTGTAACTTTGTAAAGAAAAATAGAGAGAAAGACGGAAGATTGATACCTGTCAGCATAGAAAAGCAACTAGAATCAGCCATAAAGAATGTAGTCGGTGAACTAGCAGTATCTAGTGGTGTAACACTAAAAACAGCCTCAGCTAAATTTACAGATGCTACAGGAATTAAAGTAGAAGTTGATCAATACTAATTTACTTCAACTCCAATACTTTTACCATTTACAGAAATACTCTTTTTTAACGCTTCCTTGCTAAAAATGACTTCTTTAGCATGTAATTCTTCGAGATTAGCTTCAGCATACTCCTTCAAAATACTTAGGATATCGTTATCTTCAACATAAAGCTTTAAAACAACTAGATCTGAAACTTTCAACCCTTCTTTCTTTCTTAAATCTCGATATCTTCGCATAAAGTCATTAATCAAACCTTCCTTCTTCAATTCTTCTGTAAGATTGCTATCAATAGTAACAAGTTTCGAGCCCTCACCTGAAGAGAATAATCCTTCTCCTTTCACCTCCTCTTTAGAGTATGCAATTTCTCTCACATTCAACTCTTCCTGAACTATAGACTTTGTTAATTCATCATCAGAAGCAATATACGCTTTAGCCAAAGGTTGTCTTAAGTTCATTTTCGCTTCCTCTCTTGCCTTCAAACCGTTAGAACATATCTCCCGAATATCTTTCATAACATTCAACACATTAATATCCAATTCATTTTCATTAAATTCAGGAAATTCTTCCAAATGTACAGACTCTTTCTTTTCATTCAAATCCATATTCACAACTAGATTTTGATACAACTCTTCAGCAACAAAAGGCATAAATGGAGCAATCAATTTTGAAAGCAATACCAATGTATAGTGCAAAGTCCCTATTGCATCAATATCACTATTTGTAAATCTACTTCTACCTCTCCTGATATACCATTGAGACAAATCTTTAACAAACTCTTCAATATCTCTAGAAGCCATAGCCATGCTGTAGCTATCAAGAGCTTTTTTAACAGACACAACCAACTCATTTCCTCGTTCCACTATCCATTTATCCATAGGGTTAGACAGCTTCTCTACAGAGTATTTCTCAATATCAAAATTGTTCAACTTTGCATATGTAACAAAGTAGTTATATGAATTCCAAAGAGGAAGATAGAATCTTCTACGAACATCCTCAAGTATCGACCAACCAAATCGCATATTTGCACCAACCGAAGCACCTGCATAATTCCATCTAATAATGTCTGCACCTACCTTGTCAGCTGCATCATCAAATTTAATATAGTTAGGCTTAGTCTTACTCATCTTTTCATTATTCTCATCTCGCAATTCAGCAGACCCTAAAACTTCTTTGTACGAAGCTTTGTTCTCAAGAACTACACCAAAAACAAGCATGGAGTAGAACCACAACCTCACCTGCTCTATCATTTCTGTAATAAAATCTGCAGGGAACCATTTCTCCCAATACTTTTTGTCCTCCAAATACTTCAGAGTAGAGAAAGGTACTACACCTGCATCTAGCCAACAATCACCAACATCAGTTACCCTCTTTACATTCTCACCACACTCTGGACATTTTATCTCTATTTCATCAATCCAAGGTCTATGAATACTCTCTAAATTATCCACCATCTCAGGTTTAACAGCTAACTCTTTTAATTCCTCTAAGCCACCAACAACATGGAAATGCCCACATTTAGGACATTCATAAAATGGCAATGCTAGACCATAGAATCTTTTTCTACTAATCATCCAGTTACCCATATTCTCCAACCACCCTAACATTCTCTTTCCTACAAAATCAGGGTTCCACTTAACTTCTAAAGAAGCTTTCTTTAAATCTTCTTTAATGCTCTGTACATCTATAAACCAGTTATCCTCCAACCTAAACAGACACTTTGTCTGACATCTCCAACAGTGAGGATAGCTATGCTCATACTCCTCTTGTTTGAAAAGCAAACCTTTCTCTTCAAGCTTTTTAATAACAATATCCTTAACATCATGAGCATACATACCATCTAATTCACCAAAACCTTCTGTAAACTTACCGGCAGTATCAAGAGGAGAAATCATATCTGCACCTAACTTTAGACCTAACTCAAAGTCTTCCTGACCACATCCAGGTGCAATATGTACAACTTCCGAACCACTTGTAGATTCAACCAAGTCCCACTCAACAATGCTATGCTTGACACCTTTCTGAGCAGGGATATCAAACAAAGATTCATACTCCTTACCAACCAACTCTTTCTTCACATCTATCACATCATACTCCGTAATATTTAATCTCTTTGCAGCATCTAAACCTAGATACACAACCTTTCCATCCATCTCTGTCCTCACATACTCCAAAGCAGGATTAACTGCTAACAAAACATTTGAAGTTAGCGTCCACGGAGTAGTCGTCCATGCCAAAACATATTCATTCTCCTTACCTTTCAATTTGAAATACAAATACAAAGCTGTATCTGTCACCATCTTGTAACCATCAGCCTGCTCATGCTGAGAAAGTCCCGTCTCACATCTAGGACACCAAGTAGTCGCCGACTTATTCTTGTAAAGCAACCCTTTCTCTTGACAAACTTTCAAGAAATGCCAAATGTAAAGATTATTCTCTCTCGACATCGTATAGTAGCTGTTATCCCAATCCATAAACATACCTAACCTCTTAGACTGCTCCGTCTGAATACCAGCAAACTTCTCCACCCTCTCTACACATTTCTTTGTAAAATTATCCAAGCCATACTCCAAAATATCTTTCTTGCTGTTAAACCCTAGATCCTTTTCTACACCAACCTCCACCCAAAGCCCCTGACAATCAAAGCCATTTTGGAATCGCTGTTCATACCCCAACATATTCTTGTACCTCTGAACTATATCTTTGTATGTTCTACTCCAAGCATGATGCACACCCATAGGGTTATTTGCTGTAATAGGGCCATCAATAAAAGAGAACGTCTCCTTTGCTCCATCGTTCTTTTTGAGATACTTCGCCAAGACATCGTTCTTCTTCCAAAATTCCATAATCCCTTCCTCCATTTTTACAATATCGACATTAGGCTGAACCTGTTTTAAATTTTCTATTTTGCTCATATATTTTTAGATTAATTTAAACAAAAAAACCCCTCGATGTATATTAGTACCTCATACACTAACACACATCAAGGGGCGAATTCGAATTACCGCGTTACCACCCTTTTTCAGAACCCCATTGCTGAGATTCCCTTTGTCACCACTTACATGGCGTAGTCCAATCTCGAGAACCACCCGTCGGATTCTACTTGCTCTGCTCTACTCTGCCGAGCTTTCTTTCCGCCACTCACCACCGATACTGGGTCACCGTGTTGTCAGATTATACCATACCCACTACCAGTCTGACCTAGGCCTAGATTCTAATTGCAACTGCAACATATCTTTGATTTATTTAAATTAAGTAAATATACCTCATTAGGGGTACGATAGCCAAGCCTCTTACGGGGCCTGTTGTTCAATTCTTCCGCTATGTCGTCT